>NZ_CAXYKL010000141.1:0-16714 GCF_964277725.1 uncultured Novosphingobium sp.
TGATTGCCGTGTCCGGTGGGCGGGTCGGGCGGCAGCCAGCCTTCGGAAAGGTAGCTGTTCTTGCCGACATCTCTGCCATCCGCACCGCCATCGCCGTCCTTGGCAATCATCCCTTCGCCCAGGCGGCGCTCTTCTGGCGGGATATTCCAGACCACAGCGTGGACGAGGGGATTGGGTGTCGGCGCGTCCGGGTCCTCTACGATCAGGGCGATGCTGGATGTACCCATCGGCACGTCCCCCCAAACCAATGGCGGCGAAACGCCACTGCCATCAGCGGTGAAACGCTCGGGCAACCGTCCGCCGTCTGGGAAAGCGGGGCTCGACAAGTCGAGCCGCTCTCCATTGGTGACGATGCCATCCTGCACGATGACCAGCTTGGCGTGGCCGGCGCGCACATTGGTGAGCATCGCGCCGAGCCAGTGGGGGATATGTTCCAGCATCGCCTCGATCCAGCCTTTACTGCCCGTCGGAAGTCGACGAGCCGCCTTCCTCTTCCTCGAACGTCAGCGCGACATCGGCATTGGCGGAAAGGCGGACCTTGTCACCCTCGATCCCGGCAACCAGACCTTCCGAGATAAAGTGATGGTGGCCTTCGTGCACGCCGGCGCCACTGTCCGACTTGGTCAGCTTGATGCGCTGGCCCTCCACCTTGTCCACCGTGCCGACGTGTACGCCGTCCGCGCCGATGACTTCCATGTGTTCCTTGATCTGGCTGAAATCCACCATGAGCTTCTCCTGCGATTGGTGTGAATACAGCCGATAACGTCTGGCAGCGAAGCATGGCTGCATGGTCGATGAACCGTTCGCCGCATCGGCATACTCAGCCACCGGGCGTCTGGGCGTTGCTATCAATCCCTAGGCATCGATACTCTTGCAGAGGCTTGAAGCGACTGGGATAAATGTCCGATCAAAGCCTGCACACGGGCCGGAACCACGGACGAAGAGGCATGGACCGCGAAGATGCCTACGTCTTGCGAGCCGCGATACTGGGGTAGCACCCGGCGCAACGCCCCGGTTTCCAGTGCTTCGCCCACGTCCCACAAGGACCGCAGAGCGATCCCGCAGCCGCGCAGAGCCAGATCGCTGACCACTTCGCTGGAATTGGTGCGGATATAGCTGTGGCCCTGATGCGTCACCGTGCCGTCCGGCCCGTCCAGCTGCCATGGCAATTGGCGATCGGTGGCGAGCAAGTGGTGCCTTTCAAGTTCAGACAGTGCCTGCGGTTCTCCGAAGGCCGAGAGGTATGAAGGCGCGGCGCAGAACACCCTGTGGCTGGTGCCCAGCCGCTCGCCGACGAGCCCGGATCCCAGCCGCGCGCCGATGCGCACCGCCAGATCATAGCGGCCGCCGATCAAGTCCACGAACTCGTCGGTCAGATCGATCGCAAGCTCCACCTCGGGGTATTGCGCCAGGAAGGCGGGCAGGGCGGGGACAACATGCATTCGCCCGAACGAGGTGGGCGCGGAAAGCCGTAGCGGGCCACTGATCCGGGTTCGCCGCCCCGCGACACGCTCTTCCGCCGCCTGGAGCGAAGCGCGCAGCGGCAGCAGCGTGTCGTGCAGTTCCTTGCCCGCCGGGGTCAGCGCCAGGCGGCGCGTGGTACGGTGAAGCAGGCGCACGCCCAGCCGTTCCTCCAGCCGCACCAGTCGTTTGCTCAGCGCGGCCGTAGTAATCCCGCGCGCCCGCGCCGTGGCCGAGATCGAGCCGGCTTCCACGATCTGGAGGAATAGGTCGTAGTCAGGATCGAACATTGTTAACCGCAGCGACAATCTGTGTTGAATTCTTTCCTTCTACTAAGCGGCGCGGCGCTCGGCTATAGGCCGGGCAAATTTTGGAAGGAGACGCCCGTGAGCGCCTATATCGATCGTGCCGGCCTGAAGATTGCGCCGGAACTCGTTGAATTCGTAGAGGCCCGCGCGCTTCCCGGCACCCAGATCGCGGGCGAGGCGTTCTGGGCTGGCCTAGCGGATATCCTGGCCCGCTTTGTCCCCCGCAATCGCCAGCTGCTGGCCAAGCGCGACGATCTGCAGACCGCGATCGATGGATGGCACAAGGACCGCGCCGGCAAGCCTATCGATGCCGCAGAGTACAAGGCGTTCCTGACCGACCTGGGCTATCTGGTGCCGGAGCCGGCACCGTTCTCGGTCCAGCCGAATAACGTCGACCAGGAGATCGCCGCGCTGGCGGGGCCGCAGTTGGTCGTGCCCGTGCTCAACGCGCGCTTCCTGCTCAACGCCGCCAACGCGCGCTGGGGCAGCCTCTACGATGCGCTTTATGGCACGGATGCGATCCCCGGCAGCCCGGCGGGCAAGGGTTATGACGCGGCGCGCGGTGATCAGGTGATTGCCTGGGCCAAGTCCTTCCTGGATGAGGCGGCTCCGCTCGCCAGCGGCAGCTGGGCCGAGTGGCAGGGCGGCGATCTTGCGCTGCAGAACCCTGCGCAACTCGTGGGTCGCGCGGGTGATAACTGGCTGCTCAAGCACAATGGCCTGCACATCGAAGTGGTGATCGATCGCGCTCATCCGATCGGCAAGACCGATCCTGCCGGCATGGCCGACGTGATGATGGAAGCGGCGCTGACCACGATTTGCGATTTTGAGGATTCGGTCGCAGCCGTCGATGCGGAGGACAAGGTCCTGGCCTACAGCAACTGGCTCGGGCTGATGCAGGGCAACCTGGAAGACAGCTTCGAGAAGGGCGGCGCGATGATGACGCGGCGACTCAACCCCGATCGCACATACACCGCCCCCGATGGCGGCACGCTGACGTTGCCCGGACGCTCGCTGCTGTTGGTGCGCAATGTCGGCCACCTGATGACCAATCCCGCCGTCCTGCTTCCGGACGGCTCGGAAGCGCCCGAAGGCATCCTGGACGGCGTGTTCAGCAGCATGATCGCCATCCATGATCTTAAGAGCGACGGCCCGATCCGCAACAGCCGCACCGGCTCGATCTACATCGTCAAGCCCAAGATGCACGGGCCTGAGGAATGCGGCTTCGCCAATGACTTGTTCGATGCGGTGGAGGATATGCTCGGGCTGGAGCGCCACACGATCAAGATCGGCGTGATGGACGAGGAGCGCCGCACCAGCGCCAACCTGGCCGCCTGCATCCACGCGGTGAAGGACCGCATCATGTTCATCAACACGGGCTTCCTCGATCGCACCGGCGACGAGATGCACACATCGATGCGGGCGGGCCCGATGTTGCGCAAGGGCGATATGAAGACGAGCGCCTGGATCCAGGCCTACGAGGATCGCAACGTGCAGATCGGCCTCGCCTGCGGCCTCTCGGGCAAATCACAGATCGGCAAGGGCATGTGGGCGATGCCCGATCGCATGGGCGACATGCTGGCGCAGAAGATCGGCCATCCCAAGACCGGCGCGAACACCGCCTGGGTACCGTCTCCCACCGCCGCCACGCTGCACGCCACTCACTATCACAAGGTCGACGTGTTCGGCCGCCAGGAAGAGCGCAAGAGCGAAGGCGTCGCCTCGCTGGATGCGCTGCTGACGATCCCGGTCGCCACCGGCCACAATTGGTCGGCCGAGGAAGTGCGGCAGGAGATCGACAACAACGCCCAAGGCATCCTGGGCTACGTGGTACGTTGGGTCGATCAGGGCGTCGGCTGCTCGAAGGTGCCGGACATCAACGACGTAGGCCTGATGGAAGACCGCGCCACCTTGCGCATCTCCAGCCAGCATCTGGCCAACTGGATGCTGCACGGCATCGTCACGCCAGAGCAAGTTGACGAAGCCCTGCTGCGGATGGCCGCAAAGGTGGACGCTCAGAACGCCGGCGATGCGCTGTACCAGCCGATGGCCTCGAACCCCGAAGGCAGCCTTGCCTTCCAGGCGGCACGCGCGCTGGTGTTCGAAGGCGTCCAACAGCCCAGCGGCTACACCGAACCGCTGCTTCACGCGTTCCGCCAGAAGGTTAAAGCCGCCGCCTGAACGTAAAAACCGATCTGAAACAAGAAAGCCCGTGGCGGACTAACCGCTGCGGGCTTTTTCTATGCGCTGACGACGCGATGCGTGAAGCGCAGGCCCGGATGGAGCCACCAGTCATGCCAGAGATGTAGAGGAAATAGTGGTCGGGGAGACAGGATTCGAACCTGCGACATCTTGCTCCCAAAGCAAGCGCGCTACCAGACTGCGCCACTCCCCGACGCTATTTTGCAGGCGAAAACGCCAGCAGTGGTGGGCCCGGCAGGATTCGAACCCGCGACCTAGCCGTTATGAGCGGCCAGCTCTAACCGCTGAGCTACAGGCCCGGTGCCGCTGCGTGAACGATGCCCACCGGCGCCGATGCGGTCAGGACCGCTCCGGCTCACGCCCGTTAGCTTGCATGGCGAGACTAGGCAAGGGCAACGCTCGCCATGATATCCGCAACGCTCGTCGGCTGGACGTTTCGCCGGGCCAGATGCGCGAAAATCGTCCGCCACCAGTCGTAAAGGCGGGCCAAATCCGCCTCGTCGCGCACATAAGGGGTGAAGCCGGGCGCGAGTGATGGGCTGTGGAAAGACAGAACCAGCACGGGCAGCCCTTCGTCCACGGCGATATCGATGCCGCGCACCGCTTCGTCCGCCGTCACGCCCTCGGGCGTCAGCGGGATTCGCTCAAGCAGTCTGGCGCGCGAGAGCATCCCCCGCGCAGAGGGTGCGCGCCACATGTAGGGATAGATCGCGCCGCCTAGTTGCCGCAGCGGGCCCCAGAACACCGTTGTCAGCGGCAATTCCAGCAGATTACGGCTCCGGTCGATCCAGTACGGGCGCACCGGGTGGTCGCGGTAATTGGGACCGCCCTTGCCGCTGTAATCGAAGCGCGCCCGGACCGAGGTATCGATCGTCAGGCCATTCTCGGCGAGGATTTCAGCCGTTCGCGTACCAAGCCCATAGCGGCCTGCCCGATAGATCAGTGGCGCCCTGCCGAATGCGTGCTCGATCGTATCACGCAAAGTGCGGAATTTCTGCCGTTCCAATTCGAAGGGAAGATTACCGGCGTAGCTGTTGTACTCGGTCACATGCTCATCAAAGGGCGGACTGACCCAGGGGTGCAACTGCACGCCCACTTCGGCGCGGCCATGAGCAACCGCATCACCGATCGCTTCGAACGCAGCGGGCGAGGTCGCGATCGGATAATCGACCAGATACACCGGCACCACGCCGTGGCTTTCACACAGCGCTTGGAATGTCGCCATTGCAGGCACTGAGTGCAGGGTGTGGCCTTCCCGGCGGATCGGCCCCGTCCAATCGAACTCTTCTTCGGTATCGACCGTCACCAGAAAGCGCTGGCCGAAGCCTGGCGCGAACTGGACATAGTCTGGCGGGGATGGTCGCTCCAGGAGGTTCACCTGCGGCACGCCATTCCCCCTGCTTGGTGCGTTACCGGATCGATCACCGATGCCGCCCCGCATCCGGCCTGCGCACGAACGGCAATCAAAGGTGCGTATGGCGCGCCGCAGCAGGCGTCAAGCGCGGAAGGATCAGCCGGAAACATGCCCCCCGCCGCTCCAGCAAGCCGCCGGCCGCACTCGCTTCGGCCGCAGCCAAGCGCAAGGTGAAACCAAGGCCGAACATGCCCGAGGACAGGGATCGAGCGACTTCAAGGGGATGGCCGTTGCTGTCCGCCTCATCGAGGCGCTGAACCAGAGCGGGCGGCAGATCGATGATCATCGCCACATCGATCGCGGCGGACTGGATTGTGACGTTTAATGTCTCACCCTGCGCCGCAGCGCCCACCAGCGATGCCAGTAAACGCCACACCAGTCGCTCCGCCTCCTCGCTATCGAGACGCGTCATGGCGTTTTCGTCCGAGGCCCCCAGACGAATATGCGTGCCGCGTTGCCCGGTCCAGGCCTGCAGGCGGTTTACGGTTTCAGCCACGAGGCGTGCAAGGTCACACTCGCCTGCCGCCAAGCGCAGAACCCCGGTTTCCAGCCTGACCAAGCGATCCAGTTCCTCGAACCCGGCGAGGATCTGCGCGGTATCTCCGGCGATCGCGGCGGCCAGGGCGCGGTATTCATGCGGCGCGGGACCGTAAAGCTGCTGTTGGATGATCTCGGCCGAGATCTGGATGGCATTGGCCGGCGTGCGCAGTTCGTGAAGCACCTGCCGCATCCGATCGGCGGGGTCGCTCGCGCGAGCAGACGACGCGTCGCGACGGTCCCGGCGCAGACGCCCGGCATAGCCCATGAAGCGACCCTGCGCCCCTTCGAAGCGGGGCAGGGCGTCCAGTCTCCAGCGACCTTTCAGCTCCGGCGCACCATCCAGCGTGACGTCCTGATCGCGAATTGGATGACGATGCCGTACCGCGGCCGTCAGATGCGGCGCGGTCTTGCCTTGTAGGGAGAGCAGGCTCGTGCCTATCAATGCCGGCGCCATGGCGTTATCCACCCAGTCGATCCGACCATCGGCATCGGTGGTGAAGTCCAGACTTAGAGGCAGGGCGTGCCGGGCCGGCGTGCGGCGGGCGGGGTGATCCTGTTGCTCTGCCGCTTCGGCGGGTGCGCGCGCGTTGCGGAACGCCTGTATCTTGCGCACGATCGCACCAATCCCGGCCTCTTCAGCAGGAGGCGCGGGGGCAGGGGCCACACCGCCTTCGATAACCGAAAGCTCGGGGCGGCCCAGGCGCTCACGCTCGGGTATGCTTTGCGAGGCGGATGAATCGGCGAGGCCCCGGTCGGCGATGCCCAAGCGGTCCAGCAGCGCCGCCACGGCGGGGCTGAAATCGCGGCGATGGCGCAACATGCCCCGCGCCCGGATGGGGAGGGCGGGAATCAGCTCCAGCCACTCGGCATCGCTCAGATCGGAGGCAGCAAAGCTGGCGCTGGCAACGCCCGGTTCCTCCGCCGCCAATCGCGATAGAAGATCGGGGTTGGAAAGGCGCATCGTCGGTTCGCGCAGGATCGCTTCACGTTCTGCCGCCGGGATCTGGCTGGAGAGTTCGCCCAGTCGCACCATCGCGGCATCCACCGTGGGGCCGGTGCCCAGGAGATCAAGCGGCTGGCTCAGCAAGTCGAGAAGTTGGCGATATTGAATGCGCGCGATTGCGGGCCCGGTCAGCGGAATCGCCAGGACGGTGGCAAGGCGATCGTCGAAATGCATCCCGCCTCCGCGAGGTGCGCGGGAATGGCCGCCGCGGCGTGATCGGCCCCCCTCGGGAATATCCGGGTGGGGTTCTTCCGTAGCAACTTCATGCGGCAGGCAAAGCGGTGAGGCTGACCCGTTGCAAAGCGGGACAATTGCGCTAGGAAACAATAATATTTCTTCCTGCGCCGCATCGCTGCCCGGAAATTTCGGGTTGTTTAGGGGCGCCGGCCTTGCCAGATGCCACGGATGTCCATGATCAGCCTCGACGATATCGACCGCCGCCTCCTCATCGAGCTCCAGAACGAGGGGCGAATCACCAACGTCGAGTTGGCTCACCGGGTCGGGCTTACCGCTCCACCTTGCCTGCGCCGCGTTCGCAGCCTGGAAGAGGCGGGTGTGATCCAAGGATACCACGCCGATCTCGACGCTTCCCGGTTGGGCTTCACCATCACCGTCTTCGCGCTCGTCAGCTTGAAGAGCCAGGCCGAAGAGGCGCTGCGGGCGTTCGAAGATCATATGCGCGGGCTGCCCGAAGTGCGCGAGTGCCACATGCTGAACGGCGAAATCGATTTCATTCTGAAGATCGTTAGCCGCGACTTGCAGAGCTTCCAGGAGTTCCTGACTTCCAAGCTGACACCGGCGCCCAACGTGGACAGCGTGAAGACATCGCTGACGATCCGCACGGCGAAAAGCGTGCCTGGCGTCCCGCTGGAACAGCCCTGATCCCCTGGGGCGCCGTTCAATCCGCCAACAGCGGCCAACCGCGGTCGATTCGTCTGGTTCGCCATCGCGACCCTTTTGCTCCTGCCTGCCCTTGCAATGCGGTTTACGAGCGAGGTTAATCGGACAAGTTCTGACCTCGCCACAGACACACCGTTGCTGGCGAGCGGCGTAACGATCCATGGGATTGCGATGAAACGCGCTCGCCGCCCCGCCGTGTGAGGCGCCACGGGACGAAATGGTTGGCTAAAGACCGGCGCTACAGCCGCGCCGCGGCCTCCAGTGCCAGCAGGTAGCTATCCGCACCGAAACCGGCGATGGTGCCTTTGGCGGCAGGCGCAATCCATGATGTGTGGCGAAATGCCTCACGCGCATGGGGGTTGGATAAGTGAACCTCGATGACCGGCACCGTGATCGCCCGGACCGCATCCAGCAGGGCGATGGAGGTATGGGTGTAAGCCCCCGCATTCAGGATGACAGCCGCCGCGCCGCGCTTCTGCGCCTCGTGCAAGCCGTCCACAAGGGCGCCTTCATGGTTGGACTGGCGCAGTTCGACGGTGATGCCCAGGTCCTGGCCGCGTTGCTGCAAGGACGCTTCGATATCGGCCAAGGTCGCGGAGCCATAGATGCCCGGCTCACGCTTGCCGAGGAGATTGAGGTTAGGGCCGTTAAGCACCAGCACCAGCTTGTCAGACATGGCTCAGGCCCACCCCTCGATCATTCGGAAACTGCGTCTTGCATAGCGGACGGTGTTTCCGGCGCAAGGCGGGAGGAGATGTCTAGCGGTCGGTTCCCTTCACCTTGCCCCACTGACGCAACCCTGCGTAGCCGAGATATCCGGCCGCGAAGAGAGCGTAGAGCGGCTCGGGAAGGCGCGCCAGATAGTCGGTCATGCCCTTCGTCATCGCGCTTGCCACGCTGGGACTGAAAGCCGCGATCACGCCCATCGGCAGGGACCATAGAATCACGGCATACATCACGTAGAGAAACATCGGCCGGGCGCGCTGAGTCCAAATATCTAGCGGTGGTGGACGAACAGCGGTGTCTAGTACCGCCTGACTCCGCAAAGGTGCGGCGCTGGTCGGCATGCGACCGACCATACGGCTAAACATGGTGAGAATGAGACGGAGAAGAACGGACATCGAGATCGCTCCTGGCAGACCTCAGATGTAACCGTATCGGTACGTGTAGGAAACTGAAGTTTTTCGGCTCAGCTTGAATACAGTTCGTTACAAAAGTTTTGTCGAACTTCAGGAACGGTTTTGCGCGGTTTCACGTTGATCGTGATGAAGGCCGGTGCAATGTCCCCCACCCCCCCCTCTGCATCGGCCTTCCAACAATATCAGGGAAAGCGAACGGGTAGATCGGAAGATCAATCAGCTTCGACAGCCAGCTCAACTTTGCCGCTGCCAGCCGCGCGGATCCCGACTTCGCGGGCAGCAGCTTCGGATAAATCGATCAAGCGGTTGCCGTGAAAGGGGCCGCGATCATTGATTCGGACGATTACAGAATCTCCGGTGCGGGGATTGGTAACGCGGACTTTGCTGCCCAAGGGTAGCGTGCGATGTGCCGCAGTTAAATCTGCCGGGTTGAAGCGTTCTCCACTGGCGGTGCGATTTCCTGCGAGTTCACGACCGTAGTAACTCGCCATGCCGGATGCGATGGTCTCATACTTTGGCGTTTCGTACTTCGGCAGCGCCTGGATCACTGGGTTAGACGTTTCGCTAACTAGGGCGGAAGGTGCTGCAATGGCAGTGAACGGTACGGCTGCGGCACTGACCTCACCCGCGAACGCCGGCGTTGCCCCGCCCGCGATCAGCACCAAACCCGTCACCGGCATCGCCACGGTCGCAGCTAATGCCATCAACGGCGCGAGCGATAATCGCGCGCGAACCGGCTTCGTAAATGCTGTCATGTGTGTCCCCACTCCATCCCGCAGATGCGAGATGGTGGGTACAGGCTGAAACTGGAGATTGGGACTCCCCCAGCCACAAGTCACCGTGTTCGACGAACGGTTTGACCCGGGCTGGTAAGATATTGTTCAGAAACTTACGGCGATCAGTGATCCCGCTGGGCCAGCAGACGCAGGCGAAGTGCGTTCAGCTTGATGAAGCCGGCCGCGTCCTTCTGATCATAGGCACCTGCGTCATCCTCAAAGGTGACGTGGCGTTCGGAGTAGAGGCTGTCCGGCGATTTGCGCCCGACGACCGAGGCCATGCCCTTGTACAGCTTCAAGCGGACGGTGCCGTTCACCCGTTCCTGCGAATGATCGATCGCGGCCTGCAGCATCTCGCGCTCGGGCGCGAACCAGAAGCCGTTGTAGATCAGCTCGGCATACTTGGGCATCAGCTCATCCTTGAGATGAGCCGCGCCGCGATCGAGCGTGATCTGCTCGATCCCGCGATGGGCCCGAGCATAAATCTCGCCGCCCGGCGTCTCGTACATGCCGCGGCTCTTCATGCCGACGAAGCGATTCTCCACCAGATCGAGACGACCGATCCCGTGCTTGCGGCCTAGCTCGTTCAACGCCGTCAGCAGCGTAGCGGGGCTCATCGCCTCGCCATTCAAGGCAATGCCGTCGCCCCGCTCGAAATCGATGGTAATGTACTCGGGCGCATCCGGTGCCTGCTCGGGATCGACGGTGCGCGAATAGACATAGTCCGGTGTCTCGACCCACGGGTCTTCCAGCACCTTGCCTTCGGACGAAGTATGCAAAAGGTTGGCGTCGGTGGAGAAGGGGCTTTCGCCGCGCTTGTCCTTGGGGACCGGCACCTGGTGCTGTTCGGCCCAGGCGATCAGGGCGGTACGGCTGGTCAGGTCCCACTCACGCCAAGGAGCGATCACCTTGATTCCGGGATCGAGTGCATAGGCGGACAATTCGAAGCGGACCTGATCGTTGCCCTTGCCGGTCGCGCCGTGGGCGATCGCGTCGGCCCCGGTCTCTCGCGCGATCTCGATCAATCGCTTCGAAATCAGCGGACGCGCGATCGAGGTGCCGAGCAGATAATCGCCCTCGTAACGCGCGTTTGCGCGCATCATCGGGAAAACGAAATCGCGCACGAACTCCTCGCGCAAGTCATCGATATAGATGTTCTGGTCGGGGATGCCGAGCAGCTTGGCTTTGGCCCGAGCCGGCTCCAGTTCCTCGCCCTGGCCCAGATCGGCGGTGAACGTCACCACATCGCAGCCATAGGTCACTTGCAGCCACTTGAGGATGACGCTGGTGTCGAGGCCGCCGGAATAGGCGAGGACGACCTTCTTGATCTCGGACATTGTGGCATCGCTCCGCGCAAGGATTTTGACGCGAGGGCCGGTATCAGCGTCGCTTCGCGGGTGCAAACATTCAGACATGCCAATTGGCCGTAAAAACCGCGTGGTGCGGCGGCGGGCCTATCCGATGCTGCGGTTTTCGCCATCCTGCCACTGGCGAATCACCAGGTAGCGCCCGTGAAGCGCGCCGCGATCCTGGTTGCCGAAGCCTAGCAGGGTGCCTTCTTCGCCTTGTGCAGCGGGGAGCCACTTCACTTGCTCAAGCCCAAGGCGCAGCCCTTCGCGGCTGATGTCCGGGGCACGGGCGATGCCCTGCGCCACCAGGCGACCAAGATCGTGCCCGCGCGCGCAAAGCGAGGCGGTTGTGATTTGCGGTCCGGCATCAGCGCAAAGTCGGCGGAACGTCTCGTTCGCTTCCGAATGCATGGCGACGTAGGACCAGCCATCAGCGGCGTTTGCATCAGTACCGCCAAGCTTGGCCATCCCGGCGCTATTGGTGATTCTCTGGCCTTCCCACTTAACATGCCGCAACTCCTGGGCGAGAGGCTCAACGGACGCTCCCACGCCCAGAAACACCACGCCGTCGGGCGCGGCAGCCATGAGGCGCGCGACTACCTGCTCCGCCTCACCAGGCCCCGCCAACGCTTCCCGGGCCAAGATCTCCAGGCCCAGCATAGAGGCTTCAGCCACAAGGGTGGTCAGCAGTCGCATGCCGACGGGCGAACCGTCATGCACTACCGCCACCCGCCCAGAACCAAGCCCGGCTAGATGCCGAGCGATCACCAGAGGCTCTTCCTCATGGCTGCCGCCCTGCAGTTGGAAGGTGTACCGCCCCCGCGCCCGCTCCGCCCCAGACCAGTGTAGCGTCGGAAGCCGAGCCCGCTCAGCGAGCGGCGCGACGATTAGAGCATTGTCGCTGACGGCGGGGCCAACCACGAGCACGACATCCTGTTGGACAAGCTCGTGATAGGCGTTTTCGATCGCCTCTGCCGTGCCGGACGGCAGGCCGAGACCATAGGCGTGGGCGAATTCGACGGGGGTAGGGATAAGGCCACGGTCGCGAAGGATGGCGACCTCACGCTCGATCCAGTCCATCATGGCCTCTGAGCCGGGACCTGAATCCGCCATGTCGTTCAGCACACCCACGCGCACTGTCGCCGGCATCCGCATCTCCCACGCAGTTGTCCGCCTGATTGCGGCCACGTCCGGATGGGTAATGAACGGCCATGGTGAAAGCTGCACCGGCTAGGGCGGCATCACAAAATATGTTAAGTCCGCGCCGGGGTTTCCAGCGGCGTGCCGGTCAGCTGTTCCCGGGCGTACCCAACACGCACCGCATCTCGCCATTCAGGCCGTTGGGTTCGATCCGCCGCAGGAAGCCATCGGAGATCATGCGCAACTTCAAGCCCTTGAGTGGGCCTCCAGTCATCTGCACCAGGTCCCCGGTCTTCAAGTAGCTGCCACGTTGCCGGTTCTGGTCGCGATAGCTGGAGCCGTGGACCACGGAAAAGTCGAACTCCTTCGCGGCAACGCGAATTGGGCCGCTGGCGTCTCCTGGCAGTTCGCAGGTGTAGCGCCCTTGGTCCAGCGTGCCGATCAGTCCGCCGGGGACGGGCGTCGGGGCAGGGGCCGCCGCGATCAGCAGTGGCGTGGCCAGGAGGGCAGGGAGGATACGTCGCATGGCTGGCACGCTAGCAGCCTCGGCAGGGAATTGCCACAAGCGCGCGCAGGCGCTAAGGGCCCCGCTCTTTTTCCGTGATAGTGCTCTTTGGCAGCATGGCTCTTTCCAGCGTAAGGCTCATCCCATGAAGATCAGCGGCGTCGACATTCGTCCCGGCAATATCCTTGAGTACGAGAAGGGCATCTGGAAGGTTGCCAAAACGCAGCACACGCAGCCCGGCAAGGGCGGCGCGTTCATGCAGGTCGAGATGAAGAACCTGATCGATGGCCGCAAGACCAATGTCCGCTTCCGCAGCGCCGACACGGTCGAGAAGGTGCGCCTCGATACCAAGGACTTCCAGTTCCTCTATGCCGAGGGTGATGACCTGGTGTTCATGGACACCGAGAGCTACGAGCAGATCAACCTTCCCGCCGACCTTCTGGGCGATGCCGCGGCCTTCCTGCAGGATGGCATGCAGGTTCTGCTCGAACTGTGGGAAGAACGCCCCATCTCGGTCCAGTTGCCCGAACAGGTCGAAGCGACGATCGTGGAGGCCGATGCTGTGGTCAAGGGACAGACAGCTTCGTCCAGCTACAAGCCGGCCGTTCTTGACAACGGCGTGCGCGTGATGGTGCCTCCCCATATCGAAAGCGGGACCCGGATCGTCGTCGACGTGTACGAGAAGGCTTACGTGCGAAAGGCAGATTGATGCGCTTTATTCCAGTTCTCGCCGCCGTTGCGGCGCTGACCGCCACCCCGGTGCTGGCCGCCCCCAAGGCCAAGACGGCCACTGCGCCAGCAGCCGCTCCGGCCGCGGGTGCTCCGCAGATGGGCGAAACCCAGCAGCATGCTTTGATGTACCTGCGCGTCTTCATCAGCGCGCTGCAGTCCGACAAGCTGGAGCAACCCGTGAAGGGCGCTCTGGTCGGCTGCATCTATAACAACTCGCTGTCGAAGCTGACCGATTCGGTCGACAAGCTGATCGTGGATAATCCGGGCAAGGTCAGCCGGGACAACCCCAGCCAGGTGTTGAGCGCGATGCTCGCCGTGTGCGGTTATCAGCCAGAGGCTGCTGCCGGCCAGGCCGCACCGCAGTCGACCGCGCCTGCGGCTCCCGCCGCGAAGTCCAACGCGCCCGCCACCGGGCGCTGATCCGGGGCGGCTGTTCGACAGCCGCTCCCATCGTACCAGATAGTCAAGGAACAGCATGGCCCTCTCCGGTCTCATTCGCGTCATGGAAAAGGCCGCTCGCAAGGCGGGGCAACGTCTGCGCCGTGACTTCGGCGAAGTCGAACACCTTCAGGCCTCTCGCAAGGGGCCGGCCGATTTCGTGTCCAAAGCGGACCTTGCAGCCGAACGGACGATCTGGGACGAACTGCGGGCGGCCCGGCCGGACTGGGGCTTCCTGATGGAGGAGGGCGGCGAGATCGAGGGCGATCCCGACAAGCCGCGCTTCATCGTCGATCCGCTGGATGGCACAAGCAACTTTCTCCACGGTATCCCGCACTTTGCGGTATCGATCGCGGCGCAGGAACGGCGGCTCGACGGCCAGGGCTGGGGGGATGTCACCGCCGGGGTGATCTATCAGCCGATCACGGACGAGACGTTCTGGGCTGAAAAGACCCGTGGCGCGTGGCTGCATGACCGCCGCCTGCGTGTTTCGGGCCGCCGCCATCTCGACGAGGCATTGATCGCCACCGGCATGCCGTTCGCGGGCCATGGCGACATGGCGCAATGGGTGCGCATCTATGGCGCGATCGGGCCGCAGGTGGCGGGTATCCGCCGCTTCGGCTCTGCCGCGCTGGACCTCGCCTGGGTGGCTGCCGGTCGTTACGAAGGGTTCTGGGAGCAGGGGCTCAAGCCCTGGGATAGCGCGGCGGGATGCCTACTGGTGCGCGAGGCCGGTGGCTTCGTTTCGGATTTCCGAGGCCGCTCCGCGCCGATCTGCGACGCCGAAGTGCTGGCCGGGAACGACGCGCTTCATTCGCGCCTCCATAAGTTGTTGGCAGCTAGTCTGAAAGACTAATTCGGTTCGTCGTGTCATCATGAGGTCATCCGGATCGGACTGAAACAGAACGGCCCTTTCGTCGTTCGGTGCAGTCATGATCTCTCAGCTTGCCACGTTTTTCAGTCTTGCCACCTTCGCCAGCTTTGCCGTGTCGGAAAGCGAGGCTGCCGCGCGTTCCTCCGCCACGCTTTCCGGGGATTTCGACCTCGCCAATACGCTATCGCGTCGAAGCGATGATCGTGACTTCCGGCTGAGCGTACGGGACACCGCCCGTTTTCGCGATGAAAAGATTCGGCCGCAGATCAGCTACAACCCGATCGAGGGCGGCCCGTCGCTGGAACTGGGCGCATTCGGCGGCGGTCGCAAAGGCAGGCCCAGGCTGGTTCACGTCGGCGTCGACTGGAATTTCTGAGACTGCTTGAACCGAACGCAAAGCGGCGCTAAGCGACGTTTCGCTCAGGCTTGCCCCTGTGGTGGAATGGTAGACGCGATCGACTCAAAATCGATTGTCGAAAGACGTGCCCGTTCGAGTCGGGCCAGGGGCACCATCCTTTGTAGCAACGCGGCCCTGACGCTGTCTGTGCCTGCCACCGCCATTCGCGGCACTGCTGTAAAGCCAGCTTGTCACTTCAGCTAAATTTCCGCGTCCTGAAATGTATTCGGTGTCAAAGTAACCGACATTTTACGCCTTCCCCCTAGGTAAGCTTCCCAGTCCTATTCCGGGCCCGGAAGATCGATCCTTACCGATGATCCGTTTGTTCAAACACTATATCCCCCACGCGGTGGTTCTGCTGTGGCTGGTCGATCTGGTCATGCTGGTCGCCGCCAACGAGCTGTCCTGGAGGCTTCGCGCGGATCAGATCGGCATCAGCACGGGGTTCATAACCGATCGGGCATGGGCACATACGGGCTTCGCGGCGATGATCGTGACGGCCATGATCGCAGTGGGCGTCTATGGCCCCGACGCCTTGCGATCGATGCGATTTGCAGCGGCACGCCTGCTGGTGGCGATCTCGCTGGGCGTGATCGCCTTGTCGTTCCTGGACTTCCTGATCGGCGGGCAGACCTTCTGGCGCTCGACCCTGGCATACTCCATGGCGATCGCATTCTGCCTGCTCATCGCCGATCGCTTGGTCCTGGGCGGCTTTCTGGGCACGTCCGCGTTCCGCCGCCGAGTGCTGGTGCTGGGGGCAGGTGCCCGGGCACAGCGTCTGCGCGATCTGGGGGAGCGTCCCGAGAGCGGCTTCAGCATCGTCGGCTATATCGGCATGAGCGAGGCTGCCCCCGCGATCGAGGAAGCGATCCCCCGCTCTGCCATCCACAACCTGACGCGATTCGTGGAGAACCTTGGCGTCAGCGAAGTGGTGCTGGCGCTGGAAGAACGCCGCAACGCCTTGCCGCTGAAAGACCTGTTGCGAATCAAGACCGCCGGCGTCCACGTCAACGAATTCTCAAGCTTCCTGGAGCGAGAGACCGGGCGCGTCGATCTCGACACCGTCAGCCCCAGTTGGCTCATCTTTTCCGACGGATTTTCCTCGGGCCGGATGATTTCCAGCGTCGCCAAGCGCTTGTTCGATATCGGGGCGAGCTTGCTGCTGCTGCTGCTCACCGCCCCGATCATCCTGGTTTTCGCCATCCTGGTGAAGCTTGATAGCAAGGGCCCGGCTTTTTATCGCCAGCGCCGGGTGGGCCTGTTTGGCCAAGGCTTCGATGTAATCAAGCTGCGCTCCATGCGGACCGATGCCGAGGCGGACGGCGCGAAATGGGCCTCCAAGGACGACCCGCGCGTCACCCGCATCGGCAACTTCATCCGCAAGGTCCGGATCGATGAATTGCCGCAGACCTGGACGGTGCTGAAAGGCGAGATGAGCTTCGTCGGCCCGCGCCCCGAACGGCCCGAATTCGTCGCCGATCTTGAAGAGCAGCTGCGCTATTACGCGGAGCGGCACATGGTGAAGCCGGGGATCAC
>NZ_CAXYKL010000142.1:0-13142 GCF_964277725.1 uncultured Novosphingobium sp.
CCATTGTGAAGGCAGAACTTGGCATCCTCCGCCGCGATCGCCGCGTCGACCATATTGCGGTCGATCCGGCTGAGGGGCGTCCAGTCCTTGGTGATGCCATTGGCATCGACCAGCATCGTCACGGTGACGGGCGGCGGGACGAACCGGAATACCACCGTCAGGCCGACCGTGATGGCGAAAAACCAGAGTATGGATTTTGCGATAATCCGCAGCATTGTGCCTGTACGCCCCCAGAGCCGTGAGATCGGCACCCTAGGAGGGGGAACGGCAACCAAGCAAGCAGGCACGCACTGGGTGCGGATGTACGGCACGCAGAACGGCGCGAGAGGAATATCCTCCCGCGCCGATTCTTTGCGATCTAGCCCGGAGGCTTAATCGTTCACCGAAGCTTACTTGCCGCCGCGATTGCGGCACGAGTCCTGCACGGTCTTGGAGCACATAGGATAGGTCTTGTTGGCCGAGGCGCTGGGCGACATCGTGTCCGCTGCTGCGTTCGAACCGGTATCCATGGCCGATGGTGCGGCAGTCGCGCTCGTCGAGGCGGTTGCATCTGCCGCGGTGTTCGCACCGGAAGCGCTATCGCTCATCGCGCCGCCCGGCATAGCCGATGGATCGCTTGGCGTGGTCGTCCCAGAGGGAGCGGTGCCGGACTGCGCGCCCATGTCGCCCTGCGCGCCCATCGTGGACTGCGTGTCAGTGGGGGCCGGTGTGGTCGTAGCCGAATCCGCCTGACCGCTCATGGTCGCACCTGGCTGGGTGGACATGGCCGACTGTGCGCTGACGGCACCCGGGATAATGATGGCGGCCGCGGCGAGAAGAAGTACCTTACGCATGACTAAACTCCTGCAATTCATTTAGATAACAAGCTACAGACGTTTGGGCCGGGCAATGCGTTGCCGTACTTGCGACGAAGCGTTCTTCTATGATGACGCAACACATTCGCTATTGCTATTATGTTGCCGGCATACTTCGCAACTGCCCTGATATGCGCAAAGCGGACGGAGCATTTTCTCGAACTTCGGCCCGTCCGGCGCTGGGCGGATCAAGCGGATTTCGTCAGCGCTTATTGGGCTCGCTTCAGGCCTTGGCAGCGATCCTGCATCGGACCGGAAGTTATACAGCAGCCAAAAAAAAGGCCGCCCCTTCGGGCGGCCCTTCTTGTACTCAAGCCGGGATGATCAGGCGAGGGCAGGTAGCAGGTGCTTGTCCGTGGCGATCCGGTTCATCGCCTTCTGCAGCTTCTCGAACGCCCGAACCTCGATCTGACGCACGCGCTCGCGGCTGACGTGATAGACTTGGCTCAGTTCTTCCAGCGTCTTGGGATCGTCCGTCAGGCGGCGCTCGGTCAGAATGTCCCGCTCTCGCTCATTGAGCGATCCCATAGCCTCGACCAGCAGATCGTGGCGCACCGTCTTCTCTTCGGCGTCGGCGACGATTTCGTCCTGCAGCGGATTGTCGTCCTGCAGGATGTCCATCCACTGACCTTCACCCTCCTCACGCAGGGAAACGTTCAGCGAAGCATCGCCGCCCATCATCATGCGCCGGTTCATGTTGACCACTTCGGTTTCTGATACGCCCAGCTTGGTGGCGATCGTGGTCACGTGATCGGGATGAAGATCGGAATCCTCGTAAGCATCGAGATTCTTCTTCATCCGGCGCAAGTTGAAGAAAAGCTTCTTCTGCGCCGCGGTGGTGCCCATCTTTACCAAGCTCCACGACCGCAGGATGTACTCCTGGATCGAGGCCTTGATCCACCACATGGCGTAAGTGGCGAGACGGAACCCACGCTCGGGCTCGAATTTCTTGACGCCCTGCATCAGGCCGATGTTCCCTTCGGAAATCAGCTCGGACACCGGTAGCCCATACCCACGATAGCCCATGGCGATCTTGGCCACGAGGCGCAAATGGCTGGTCACCAGTTGCGCCGCTGCGTCACGATCCTCATGTTCACGGTAGCGCTGGGCGAGCATATACTCACGCTCCGGCGCGAGGACCGGGAATTTCTTGATCTCGGACAAATAGCGATTGAGGCTCTGTTCGCCCCCGAGAGAGGGAACGGCCGGCAAATTGCGTTCCTTAGTAGCCACGTGATCCGTCCTTTCTGTGTCGGCCCACGGTTGAAGATCCAATCGGCATCTTAGTTCGGAGCCACAAGTTCAGTATAGCACACAATTCCGATTTCAGTCTTGCAATTCCCTGATCAGCGCCGACATGTCGGATGGGATAGAGCTGAAAAATCGGACCGTTTCCTGTGTAACGGGATGGAGGAAGCCAAGTTCCGCGGCATGCAATGCTTGCCTGCGGAATTGTAGCCGTTCCAGGATCGGTCGCAGCGGCGATGATGTGCGTCCATAAGTTGGGTCCCCCAATAGCGGATGCCCGATTGACGACATGTGAACGCGCACCTGATGCGTCCGCCCAGTTTCCAGCCTGCATTCAATCAAAGTGGCGGATTTTAGCGGTTGCAACACTGAATAATGAGTTACGGCATGCTTGCCGCGACCATCTGCGACGATGGCCATCTTCTTGCGGTTGGTTGCTGATCGGCCGATCGCGCCCTCGATTCGTCCGGCGGCCGGGCGGGGCATTCCGGATACGACGGCGCGGTAGGCTCGTGCGATGGAATGGTCAGCGAATTGCCGCGCCAGTCCTTCGTGCGCCTTGTCAGTCTTGGCCGCCACCAGCAGACCAGAGGTGTCCTTGTCGATCCGGTGGACAATCCCCGGGCGCGCCACGCCGCCGATGCCTGACAGCTGGCCCTGGCAGTGATGGAGCAGGGCGTTGACCAGGGTTCCGTCCAGGTTGCCCGCCGCCGGGTGAACGACCAATCCGGCAGGCTTGTCGACGACGATCAGGTGCTCATCCTCGAATACGATGACGAGCGGGATGTCCTGCGCCTCCGCCTCGGCCGGGATGGCCTTGGGCACGGCGATGGTGAAAGGGGTGCCCGCAGCGATCTTCAGCGACGGCTGTACTGCCGACGCACCGGCAATCGAGACCCGGCCTTCGCCGATCAGCGCTTTCACCCGCTCGCGCGAGAGGCTGGTGGCGTCCGCCAGCGCCTTGTCGAGCCGGGCCGCTTCGGGCCCGGTGACGCCGGAGATGATTTCGTCGCTCATCGCCGGCACGGGCCGGCTGAGAAGATTACGCTGTGCTGGGGCCCCCCGGTCATGCTTAATACGTGGGCATGGCTGTGGAAGTGACAAGTGGCGTGATCGCCACACTGTTGAAGGAAGCGGAAGCGTCCGCCCCGCTAGAGTGTTGCGGCCTGCTTTTGGGGCATGGCGAACGGATCGATCAGGCTGCCCCCGCCGCCAATATCTCGTCAGCGCCCGAGATGCGTTTCGAGATTGATCCGGCAGCGCTTTTCGCCGCGCACCGGGCCGCGCGGACGGGCGGGGCGGCGGTGCTGGGCTATTATCATTCGCATCCCAAAGGCCATCCGGTTCCGTCCGCCACGGACTGCGAACATTCCACCGGCGATTTGCGCGTGTGGGCGATCATCGCCGCGGGCGAGGTTGCTTTCTGGCGCGATAGCGGAAATGGTTTCACGCCACTTTCCTGCCGCATCATCGACGGCTAGAAGCCTTTTCACAACAAGCGCCGATGCGAAGAATGGATACACGGAAAAAATCTCATGACCACCTCTTCGCTTGATCTTGCCAGCCTGCTCTGCTCGCGCTTGTGCCACGATATGCTCAGCCCAGTGGGCGCGCTCAGCAATGGGCTGGAACTGCTCGCGGACGAGAAAGACCCTGAGATGCGCCAGCGCTGCTTCGAACTGCTGGAGCAAAGCGCGCGGATCTCGGCGGACAAGCTGAAGTTCTTCCGTCTCGCATTCGGCGCTGCGGGCGGCTTTGGAGAACTGGTGGCGGTGAACGAGGCGCGCGTGCTGGTCGATGCGCTGGTGGCCAACAATCCGCGCATCACGGTGGAATGGGCCTTTGGCAGCGATGCCTTGCCCAAGCCGGCCATCAAGACGCTGCTGAACTTCGCGCTCGTGGGGATAGAGGCCCTGCCGCGTGGCGGCGTGCTATCGCTCGCGGCCGAGCAGCGCGATGGCGCCAGCGAGATCGTGGTGCGCGCTGAAGGACCGCGCATCGCCTTCGATCGCGATATTGGCCGCGCACTGGAAAACCAGCTTCCCGAGAACGAGCTGTCAAGCCGCACCGCGCCTGCCGCCATGCTGGCGGGCCTGGCCGAGACTGTCGGGGGGCAATTGCAATATATGCTGACTGACGAGGCGCTGGTGCTGGGCGCCATGCTGCCCGACGCGGCTTGAGCGCATAGGAGAGGGCATGATGGCCATGCAGACGCGGATCGCACGATGAACCGCTGGCTGGTCAACAAGGTCGTCCATTCCCCCAATTTCAACGAGCGGCAGCTGCCGATCTCGATGATCGTGCTGCACTACACCGGCATGCGCACGGCGGGGGAGGCGCTGGCGCGGCTGTGCGATGAAAGCTCGCAAGTCTCTGCGCACTACATGATCGATGAGGACGGTACCGTCACCTGCCTAGTGCCCGAGGACAAGCGCGCCTGGCACGCCGGTCGGTCCTACTGGCGCGGGATTACCGACGTGAACTCGGCCAGCATCGGTATCGAGCTGGTCAATCCCGGGCATGAGTTCGGCTATCGCCCGTTTCCCGAGCCGCAGATGGATGCGCTGCTGCCGCTCCTGGCCGACATGATGGACCGGCATGACATCCCCCGCGCCAATGTGGTCGGCCATTCCGACGTCGCACCGGCGCGCAAGGTGGATCCGGGTGAGTATTTCGACTGGGCTCGCCTGGGCGATCTGGGTCTCGCGTTGGAGATCCCCAAGGCGAAGATGAACTTATTTTACGACAATCCGGGCGCGTTCTATCTCGCCCTAGAGCGCTTCGGCTATGAGGTGGTCGACGGCCGCGCCGCCGTGCGGGCCTTCCAGCGCCGCTGGCGACCCGAATACATCGACGGTGAGATCGACGGTGAGATCGGTGGTATCCTGCTAGAGCTTTTGTTGGAACGCGACACCGGTCGTGCTAGGTGACTGCTTCGCGCCGGGGAGCCGGGCAGCCGCGACACTTCTGTTTGAAGTGCCGAGGAAAGTCCGGGCTCCACGAAACGAGGGTGGCGGGTAACGCCCGCCGGGCGAGGGGCCTTGGCCCCGAAGCTTAGGGAAAGTGCCACAGAGAGCAGACCGCCAGACGTTCCTTGGAACCGACGGTAAGGGTGAAAGGGTGCGGCAAGAGCGCACCGCGCTTCCGGTAACGGCAAGCGGCATGGCAAACCCCACCCGGAGCAAGACCAAATAGGGGCTGCGCGCTGAGGCTTATGCCAAGGCGGGTCTGTTTCGGACCCGACAGCCCGGGTTGGTCGCTAGAGCGGTGCAGCGATGCAACGCGTAAGAGGAATGGCTGCCCTTGGCGATACGGTCCCGTCTGGGATACCGTCGGCATGACAGAACCCGGCTTACAGGCTCCCCGGCGCGAATCCCGGATACTCGATCAACGCGATGATCAGGCGGCGGCCTGCAGCGGGTCTGGCACGCTTTCGATGCGATTGCGCCCCTGCGCCTTGGCCGAATACAGCGCCCGGTCGGCGGCGGAGAGCAACTCGCTAAGGCTGGTGCCGTGGCTCCCGTGCTCGGCGATGCCGATGCTGACGGTGGCGGTCACCCCGGCAAGGCCAGGTTCCGCAGCGACGGCCCGGGAAAAGCGCGACGCTATCCGTTCCCCCGCCACGATCGCGTCGCAACGGGAACGGCCCCGCAGGATCGCGGCGAATTCTTCACCGCCAAGCCGGGCGACGATCTCTCCTCCCCGCAGCGTATCACGTACGACGCGGGCGAAAACCTGCAGCACCTGGTCACCCGTCGCATGGCCGAAGCGATCGTTGATGGCCTTGAAATGATCGAGGTCAAGGGCAAAGATCCAGGTTTCACTGTGGGTTGCCGGTAGGTCCGCCAGCAGGCGTTCCCCGGTTTCGAAGAACCAGCGCCGGTTGCCCACGTTCGTCAGGAAATCGGTTTGCGAGGCATCGCGCAGTTGCTCGTGCGCCTCCTCACGCAGCATCGCCAGCAAGGCAGCCGGCATCGCGACCGAGTATAGAACGCCTTCGTACATCGTAACCTTGCTGGCGATGATCACGACGTCCGCGCCAAAGCGCTCCGCCAGCAGGGGCAGGATCGTGGCTCGGCCTAGGTACAGCAGCGCGTGCAAGGCTGATATCAGCACGGCAACCCGGCGTGAACGCAGGTGCCGCAGTTGGGCACTGCGTGACAGCTCCCAGGCGGTAAGACCGCTGGCGAGCGCGATCGGCAGGCCACAGGCGAAATACCAGATGTTTGCGGACTGGTTACCGCCGAATACCACCCAGGTCGCCGTGAGCATCACCAGCAGCGCGATCGCCTTTCGCCGATGACTCCGGCCCGAAAACGCGGCTGCACCTTCCAGAAGCAGGAG
This sequence comes from uncultured Novosphingobium sp., assembly GCF_964277725.1. NCBI lineage: Bacteria > Pseudomonadati > Pseudomonadota > Alphaproteobacteria > Sphingomonadales > Sphingomonadaceae > Novosphingobium > uncultured Novosphingobium sp. Next base: position 6,447 of record NZ_CAXYKL010000142.1, read on the forward strand.
GTATCCGCCCAGCATTACGATACTGCTGAGTGCCGGAACCATAGCGCCCGGCGCGTGAGGCCGCACGGTGGCCAGCGCACATCCCACTGCCAGCCCGAAGTAACCGGCGGCCAGGATGCACATCTCGCGCGAACGGCCTGCACGGTCCTGGCATTCCCACAGCGTCATCAGCGCGCTGAGAAGCAGCGTTCCGATCGCTAGATAGTACAGAGTGAGAAGATCGAAATGCATCGCCACCGCCAGGGATTCGGCGAAGGTTTAATGTACGATCCTAAAAGTTATTCTTAACGCGGGCGACGAGCGTGGGTGATTCAGGCAGCCCGCGCCACGCAGGCGATGTCTCCGTCATTCTGCTCGCAGGCCTGCATCAGCCAACGCTCTGTGCCTTCCAGGCCGATAGCGGTCAATTTGCCGCTCATGAACGCGCCGGTGTCGATACCGATGCGGTTGGGCATCAGTTCGGGCGCTTCGGTGACCGTATGGCCGTGCACCACCATCCCGCCGAAGTCCCCTTCGTGGCTGAGGAAAGGCTCACGGATCCAGCGGCAGTCCTGCCCAGTCTGGCGTTCCAGCGGCATGTCGGGCCGCACGCCCGCGTGGACGAAGACATAGTCGCCGTAGCGCACCATCTTTTCGAAGCCGGCCAGAAAATCGCGGTCCTCCTGCGGAACCGCATCGGCCATCAGACGCTGCAATTCTTCAGGCTCCGCCTCCGCCAACGCGCGCTGGGGAATGCCGTAGGACATCATCGTGACCTGCCCGCCAAAGCGCATGAAGTTGCGCAGGATGCCCTGCTTGCGGAAGCTGTCGAGGAACATCTCCTCATGGTTGCCCATGATCAGCTTCAGCACGCGCTGCTCCGCCCAGGCCCTGGCACGGGCGACGACGCCAGCGCTGTCTGGCCCCCGATCAATCAAGTCGCCGAGAAGCACGATGACGGTGCGAGCCGGTTTACGCCGAGCGTCGTCGGCTTCGATCGAGCGGATCATCTCCTCGAACAAGTCGAACCGGCCATGGATATCGCCCACCGCGTAGATGCGCGTGCCGGGCGGTGTCGATGCCGGATGGACGGGAAGGGCCGGCCGCGCTCTGCCGGAAAACCTGCGGAATAGACTTTTCATCGTGTTGCGCTGCACCATACCCGGAAAGTACTTAAGCGACAAGACGTGGCCACGGGCTGAACAGATGCCTTGTAAAACTACATAAGCCCTCCCGAAGCGGCGGGTTGCGTGCGGGTTCCGGCTTGCACGCGGCGTATGGCCCGCCACATAAGCGGCCATCCCATACGGCCGCTTCAACCCCAGGAACCGCGCCGCCAGTCCTGTGAAGGCACCCTGACCATGACCAAATATCTGCATACCATGATCCGCGTCACCGATCCGGACGCGACCGTTCGCTTCTTCAGCCTGATCGGATTGGAAGAAGTGCGCCGTTTCGACAACGAGCAGGGGCGCTTTACGCTGATCTTCCTCGCGGCGCCCGGGCAGGACGGGGTCGCGGAGGTGGAACTGACGTACAACTGGGACCCGCAGGAGTACTCAGGCGGTCGCAACTTCGGTCACTTGGCGTATCGGGTCGATAACATCTACGAGACGTGCCAGCGCCTGATGGAGGCAGGCGTGCCGATCAACCGCCCTCCGCGCGACGGACACATGGCGTTCGTGCGCTCGCCTGACGGAATTTCCGTGGAACTGCTGCAGGATGGCAGGCTTCCGGTGCAGGAGCCTTGGGCGAGCATGCCCAACATCGGCAGTTGGTGAGGCAAAGGCCTATGCCGGCCTGATATCCGGACGAGCAGGGTTACAGAATTGTAAATAGCGGGCCCGCCCCCGGCAGATTACCGATCGCCGCCGGGGGCTTGAAATCTCATGTCGGACGATCCGCTGCTGGGGGGCATCGCGCTGTTGCGGATGCTCGAACAGGAACTGCTGTACTTTGCCGCATTCTGGTTCGTTTTGGGCGCGCTGGACGAATTCGCGGTAGACTGCCTGTGGATCGGGCAGCGGCTATGGCGCCTGTGGCAGCCTCCCGTTGATGAATCGGCCCATGCGACCCAAGCAGCGGGGCCGCTCGCGATCTTCGTGCCGGCCTGGAAGGAAGCGCGGGTGATCGGCCCGATGGTCAGCTACGCCCTTCGCGTCTGGCCGCAGCGTGATATCCGGCTCTACGTGGGCTGCTACGGCAATGATCCAGCGACGGTGGCCGCGGCCATGGCGGCAGCCGCTGGCGATGCGCGCCTGAGGATCGTAATCCATGACCGGCCGGGACCGACGACCAAGGCCGATTGCCTGAATCGGGTCTATCGCGCGATGTGCGCCGACGAGCGGGCGAGCGGTCGCCGTTTTGCGGGCGTGGTGATGCATGATGCAGAGGATATGGTGCATCCCCAGGCCCTGGCTGCCATCGGCAGGGGCCTGGCGACGGCGGACTTCGTTCAGCTTCCGGTCCTGCCGGAGCCGCAGCGGCATTCGCCCTGGATCGCCGGCCACTATTCGGACGAATTCGCCGAAGCACATACCAAGACGCTGACGGTTCGCGATGCCTTGCGTGCGCCGATCCCGGCCGCAGGAGTGGGTTGCGGGTTTGCAAGGTCCGGGCTTGAAGTGCTTGCCCACGCTCGCCGTGTTGAGGGCGGAGACGGGCCGTTCGCGTCCGAATGCCTCACCGAGGATTACGAACTGGGGTTCCTCTTCTCCGACAGGGGGCGCCGCTCACGCTTCGTGCGAGAGCGCGCCGCCGATGGCAGCCTGATCGCCACCCGCGCCTATTTTCCATCCACGCTGGAAACGGCGGTGCGGCAAAAGACCCGCTGGATTCACGGCATCGCCTTGCAGGGATGGGACCGCCTGGGCTGGTCGCGCCGCCCGCTCGATGCGTGGATGCGCCTGAGAGATCGCAAGGGGCCGCTGATGGCGCTGGTGCTGGCCGTCGCCTACGTCTGGCTGTGCATTAGCGGTATCTTGCTCCTGGCCGAACTGGCGGGGCTGAGCGGCGCGATCGTCACCGGATCGGGCTTGCGGGGGATGTTACTCGTCTGCCTCGCCAGCATGATCTGGCGCGCGGGGATGCGGTTCGCCTTCACCGCGCACGCTTACGACATGGCTGAAGGGTTGCGATCGATCCCGCGTATGTTTGTGGCGAATGTGATCGCGATCATGGCGGGTCGCCGCGCGATCGTCGCCTATGCCCGCACACTGCGCGGCGCGCCGGTGGTGTGGGACAAGACCGAGCATGATCATCACCCCGCCTTTGCCGGAGCCGTTGCATGAGCGGCCCGCGCAAGCGGGGGCAGCCGCTGGTGGTGCTGGCCGCTCTTCTACTGGGGTGGGTCGGGGCCAGGGTATCCACCATCGGCGGCGCGGTGGCGAGCAGCCTGCCAACCGTGTCCCGCATGGTTGCCACGTCACCTTCCGCAAACATCGCTGCGGCGCGGGCCGATCATGGCAACGCCCGCGAGCATATCGGCCTGCAATCGTATCCCATGGCTGTGGATAGCGCACTCTATCCCCAGCCAGCCTACGGCGCGGGCTATCCGACGGTCGTCTACTACCTGCCGGCACCCGGTGGTTACTCGTCCGCCAGGCCTTCCCCTGCGAGCCGCTACGGCACGAGTCCCGACCGACTGGCCGGTTTCCCGCAGGAGCAGCGCGACCGGGATGCGGACACGTCCGGAATGTACGTGACGGCAGACTATCCCGGCCAACCGATCGGCCGGATGGCGCTGGAGGATGGCGGTACGCTCCCGCTTGGCTTCACCGGAGCCCCGCAGGCCAGGCCCGGCTTGCAAGTGCCGCAATATGGTGAGCCCAATGCTTTGCTTGGTTCAAAGATCGGCCGCTTGATCGGTGACAAGCGGCGCTGGTCGATGGACGCGTGGACCCTCCTGCGCAAAAGCGGGGGCAGGGTTCCGCGCGCGGGCACGCTGCCGGCGACATATGGTGCCAGCCAGGCCGGGGCCGTGTTGCGATACCGTATTGCGATGGACGATCCGCGCCGGCCGACGGCATACTTGCGTACCACGTCCAGCGTCGGCGCGATCAACGAGACGACGGCGGCGCTGGGGCTTTCTGCGCGCCCGATTCCCCGCCTGCCCGTGGTCGCGGCGCTGGAGGGGCGGGTCACCGCCCAAGGCGGATCGCGCAGAGTCCAGCCGGTGGCGATGGCGGTGACGGAACTGCCGGCGATCCCGTTACCGGGGGCCTTGCGCGCTGAAGCTTATGGCCAAGCCGGCTACGTCGCGGGCCGATATGCCACGCCGTTCGCCGACGGGCAGTTGCGCGTCGATCGCTCGCTGCTGACGGTAGGCCGGGTGGAGGCGCGCGCCGGCGGCGGTGTCTGGGGCGGCATCCAGAAAGGCGCATCGCGAATCGACGCAGGGCCGGGGGCGACCGTCTCGATGCCGCTGACCTCCAAGGTCTTCGGCAGACTGGCGGTGGACTGGCGTTTCCGCGTGGCGGGAAATGCGGAGCCGGGCTCAGGCCCTGCCGTGACGGTCGCCGCCGGGTTCTGACCGAATGGCGGCATCGGGAAAGACGGGCTTTTTCGCGGCCTGCCTTTCCTCCGCCATCCGGGTAGGCTAGCGAAGACGGACCGTGGACGTCTACCTGCCCATCGCCAATCTGTCGGTCAACGGCCTGATCATCGTCGCACTCGGCGCGTTGACTGGGCTACTGTCGGGTATGTTCGGTGTCGGCGGCGGGTTCCTGACGACGCCGCTGATGATCTTCTACGGCATTCCGCCCACGGTGGCCGCCGCCTCCGCCGCCAGCCAGGTCACCGGCGCCAGTGTTTCGGGCGCATTCGCGCATTCGCGGCGCGGCGGGGTCGACTATCAGATGGGCGGCGTGCTGGTGGCGGGCGGCATCCTGGGGACCGGGATCGGCGCGGTGCTGTTCAACGTGCTCCAGCGCCTCGGCCAGATCGATACCGTCATCAACATCCTCTACGTGCTGCTGCTCGGCTCGATCGGCGGGCTGATGGCCCGGGAGAGCATCCGCACCTTGCGGGCGGAGCGCAGCGGCGTGCCGCTGCCCGCGGCCAAACGACGGCATCACCCGCTGGTCGCCAACTTGCCGATGCGCTGGCGGTTCTATCGTTCGGGTCTCTATATTTCTCCTCTGGCGCCGCTGCTGCTGGGCGTGGCGACGGGTATCCTGACGATGCTGATGGGCATCGGCGGCGGTTTCGTGCTGGTTCCGGCCATGCTCTATATCCTGGGCATGAGCGCGAATGTCGTTGTCGGCACCTCGCTGTTCCAGATCCTGTTCGTCACGATGGCGACCACGATGATGCACGCGCTGACTACCAAGGCGGTGGACATCGTGCTGGCCACGTTGCTGCTGGTGGGCTCGGTCACGGGTGCGCAGGTCGGCGCGAAGTTTGCGCAAAAAGCCAGTCCGGTGAAACTGCGGCTGCTGTTGGCGGTGATCGTGCTGCTGGTGGCGCTGCGCATGGCGCTGGGCCTGGGTTATCGCCCGGACGACATTTACACGGTGGCCCCGCTTTGAGGGGGATTGTCGCTCTTTTTCTTCTCTTGCTGCTGGGCGCGGCGCGCGACCCGATCCTGGTGCCCGAAGTGTCGCAGCACGAAGTGCAACTGCGCCAGGGTTTCACCGGCACCGAACTGCTGCTGTTCGGCGCGGTGCTGAGCCCGGAAGGCACCCGCGCCGCGCAGGACTATGACATCATCGTGGTGCTGAAAGGCCCCACCCAGTCGATCGTGGTGCGCGAAAAACAAAAGGTCGCAGGCATCTGGATCAATGTCGACAGCACCGAACTGCGCTCGGCACCGTCATACTACGCGATCGCCTCGACCCGCCCGATCGCGCAGATCGTCGACGACAAGACCGCCGCGATCTACGAACTGGGGCTGAAGTGGCTGCAGCTTTCGCCGATCGGCTCGATCGATCCCGACGAACAAGCCCGCTTCGCCGCCGGCCTGGTCCAACTCAATGTCGAGAAAGGACTCTATCGGCAGGAGGAAGGCGCGGTGAAGGTGAACGAGCAAGTGCTGTATCAGGCGCGGATCGGGTTGCCGTCTCGCGTGCCGATCGGGACGTACACGGCAGAGACTTTCGCGATTTCCAAAGGGCGTGTCGTCGCGTCGGCCAGCAGCACGGTCGATGTGCGAAAGATCGGTGTGGAGCGCGCGATCGCGGACTTTTCGGCGAATTACGGCCTGTTTTATGGCTTGCTGGCGGTGATCGTGTCGGTGGCGATGGGCTGGATCGCGGGGCGGCTGTTCGCCCTCACCTGATAGGTTAGCCTGATATTAATCGTGCCGCCCTAGCTGTGGACGGGATAACAATCGGGACGGCCAAGCAACAATGAACATGCAGATGGCGGCGGTCGGAGCATCGGGCCGCGCGCAACTTGATGACCTGACGCATCTTGCCGGTGCCGTGCAGACCAATGCGCATGAACCGATCGGCATGGTCATCGAAATCGCCGGCTCTGGATCGCGCATCGTTCTGGACGTACCCCGGCTGACCGAGTGTTCCGGTGATCCCGATCCGGCCATCGCCTTGTCCGGCCAGGTCGGATGCCAGATCAAGCTGCGCGCCGGCGACCATTGGCTGCTCGCCAGCGTGCGCAGCCAGAAGCAGGACCCAGGCTCCGCTGAAGCCATCGTCGCCCAGATCGATTTCCTGGGCGAGGGCGAGATTTGCCCCGATACCGGGGTGATGCGCGCATTCC
>NZ_CAXYKL010000143.1:0-12468 GCF_964277725.1 uncultured Novosphingobium sp.
TCACGAACGGTGTTGCAGCGCAGCGTCGGGTCCTTTAGCGAGAGGCACGATGACAGACCTTCCGAACCTGCAGGCTGATAGCCGCGACGCCACGATCCTCGCCGCCCCCGACATCGAACTGGACGTGCGTGAGACGTTCGGCATCGATATCGACATGAAGGTGCCCGCCTTCTCTAAAGCGGATGAGCGCGTGCCCGATCGTGACGGCAGCTACGTGTTCGATCCCGATACCACGCTGGCGATCCTGGCGGGCTTCGCGTTCAATCGCCGCGTGATGGTGCAGGGCTATCACGGCACCGGCAAGTCGACGCATATCGAGCAGGTGGCTGCGCGCCTCAACTGGCCCTGTATCCGCATCAACCTGGACGCGCACATCAGCCGGATCGACCTGATCGGCCGGGACGCGATCGTGCTGCGCGATGGTCTGCAGGTCACAGAGTTCCGTGAAGGCCTTCTCCCCTGGGCGTTGCAGCACCCGGTCGCCCTGGTGTTCGACGAGTATGACGCGGGCCGCCCCGACGTGATGTTCGTGATCCAGCGCGTGTTGGAGACGGAGGGCAAGCTCACCTTGCTCGACCAGAACCGCGTGATCCGTCCGAACCCGAACTTCCGCTTGTTCGCCACCGCGAACACTGTGGGCCTTGGCGATACCTCGGGTCTCTATCATGGCACGCAGGCGATCAACCAAGGCCAGATGGACCGCTGGAATATCGTCGTCGGGCTCAATTACCTGCCGGAAAAGACCGAGACCGAAATCGTGAGCAACAAGGTCACCGGCGTCGATGCCAAGACCATTGCCGACATGGTGAAGGTGGCGGAGCTTTCGCGCCAGGGCTTCATCAACGGAGATATCTCCACGGTGATGAGCCCGCGCACGGTGATCACCTGGGCGCAGAACACCGCGATCTTCAAGGATGCCGGCTTCGCCTTCCGCTTGTCGTTCCTGAACAAGTGCGACGAGACGGAGCGGATGCTGGTGGCGGAATACTACCAGCGCGTGTTCGGCACGGAGCTTCCCGAAAGCGTCGTCGCCAAGGCGTAAGTTCGGCGCGGGCAGGGAGGTGGAGGCCTCCCGGCCAGTTGCGTCAGGCGATCTGCAATCGGCGCAGGGATTTGCGATGCTCCGGCGGGATGCCTTCCGCCGGTAGCGGCTTGTCAAACAGGAAGCCCTGCGCCTGGCTGCAGCCCATCGCATCCAGCTTGGCCAATTGCGCTTCCGACTCGATCCCTTCGGCGGTGGTCTTCATGTCGAACTTGCGGGCGAGATTGAGCACCGTCTCCACGATTGCCCCGCTGTCCGTCTCCTCCACGATATCGCTGACGAAGGAGCGATCGACCTTCAGCTTGTCGAACGGGAAACGGCGCAAGTAATTCAGCGAAGAGTAGCCGGTACCGAAATCGTCCAGCGCGATGCGCACCCCCAGCGCGCGGAGGCGATGAAGCGTGCGCAAGTGCATCTCGCAATCCTCCATCAGCAAGGTTTCGGTGATCTCCAGCTCCAGCCGCTCGGGGGCGACTCCGGTAGCGGCAAGGGCGCTGACCACTTGCTTGAGCACTGCATCGCCCCGCATCTGCGCCGGTGAGACGTTGACGGCGATGGACAAGTCGTCGTGCCATGTCGCCGCCTCAGCCAGAGCTTCGCGCAGGGCCCACTCGCCGATCGCGCCGATCAAGCCCGCTTCTTCGGCCAGGGGGATGAAGTTCGACGGTTCGATGATGCCGCGTGTCGGATGATTCCAGCGGATCAGCGCTTCATAGCCGACCGTCCGGCGGGTGCCGATATCCAGCAAGGGCTGGTACCACATCACCAATTCGCCGCGTTCCAGGGCGACGCGCAGGCTCATCTCCAATTCGCGACGCTCCTGCAACTCGGTCAGCAGCTGCGGGTGGAACATCACGCTGATCGCCCGCCCGCGCGACTTGGCCTCATACAGCGCCAGATCCGCCGCGCGCAGCACGGTTTCACCGGTGCGGCCATGTTCCGGAGCCAGGGCGATGCCAACGCTGGCGCCACAAGGCAGGATCGCATCGTCGCGCACGACCGGGCGGGATAGTTCGGCGACGATGGCGTTACCCAGCACCTCCATGTCGGCAGAATCGGTCACGTTCCAGGCCAGCACCGCAAACTCGTCACCGCCGAGCCGCGCCGCGACCATCCGCACGCCCAGCAGCCCTTCCAGCCGCCGCGCCGCCTCGATCAGCACGGTGTCGCCTGCGGCATGGCCATACGTATCGTTCACCAGCTTGAACGAATCGAGATCGATGAACAGCACACCCGCCATCGCTTCGGGGGAGGAGCGCGCCAGCACTTCACCCAGACGCTCGGTGAATACCGCGCGGTTGACCAGGCCGGTCAGGTTGTCGCGCATCGCCATGATGCGGATTCGTTCTTCATTGACGCGTTGCTCGGTCACGTCGTGGACGAAGCAGCGAAAGCCTTCCTCCTGATCGTCAGCGTCGAACACCGGGCAGCCCGAGATCGACCACCAGTGCCGCTCACCGCGAATACGCAACGGCACCAGCATATGGCGAAACTGCTGCCGGCGGCTTACCGACCCTAGGAAGGCGCTGCGATCGAGCCCCGTCTCGAACAGCGCGCTGAGCGGTCTGCCGGAAAGTTCGTCTGCGGTGCGGCCCAGCAATTCGCACAAGCGCTGGGATGGGCGCACCAGCAGGCCTTCGCGATCGACCTCCACCAGAGCGTCGGCGCCATGCTCGTCATACTGGGTCAGCAACGACCGGATCGTGTCGTTGGCAACGCTGAGCTGGCGTGCCCCCAACTGGCGCGTGGCGAACAGGTTGTAGAGGTGGAATAACGCGTAATGCAGCGCAACGATGCTGAGCGCGGCCATGGCCAGCACAATGCCCGCGTGGGTGCCGGGCGTCGCCACGAGGCCGGACGAAAGCCCGATGATCACCAGCGAGGCTGCCGCTACCCCGGCTATCGGCAGTGCCAGGGTAAACAGCAGGTCGAACAACAGGGACGCTACGCATAACGCCACCGTCACACCGATATCGGTCCCGGCATAGCGTACCATCACCGACACGATCAGCGCCCATGCCACCCCTCTGGCAAGCAGGAAGGCCTGGATTTGCGAGAGCCGGCTCTGAGGATTGGCCAGGGGCGTCGCCAACGTGCGGCGAAGCACCAGTTCCCCGGCCATCAAAACGAGAAGGCTCACGCCCGTCAACACCAGCGCCGCCGTGGGCGCGGTGATCATCAGGGCCAGCGAAATCAGCCCCCGCAGGCCATCGGCCAGCAACCAGGGATAGCGCGCGAATTGCTGCACCCGGCTGCGGATAAACCAATCGCCATCGCGGGCCGGAACGTCATGCCGGATCAGGTCTTGCCGAAACACCGGCGAGCGACCGAGGCGGTTCAGGAAAGGCCGGATTAAAAGCATCAAAAGACCACTCACGATCCCGGCGGACCGGGCTGGTGGCGGGCGACGAGATTGTCGATCCGCAATTAACGAATCGATGATTAAGATGAGGAAATTGCTTCAGGCGAGTTCCGTATGTTCCACTCCGGAGGAATACGTGGCGCGCAGGAAGTAAAGGCCGTCCGGCGGAGCGTTGAGGCCCAGCCGCTGGCGGTCCCGCGCGGCGAGGGCATCGGCCACGCGGGCATCGTCCCACCGCCCCATCCCGACAAGCGCCAGGCAACCGACCATCGAGCGGACCTGATGATGCAGGAAACTGCGGGCGCTGGCCTCAATCACCACATATTCACCCTCTCGCCGTGCGGCCAGCCGGTCCAGGGTCTTGAGCGGGCTGCGCGCCTGGCAGTGGGTGGAGCGGAACGTGGTGAAATCATGCGTTCCCATCAATACTTGTGCGGCCCGGTCCATCGCGCCGGCATCCAGCGGCTTGGGCATCTGCCACGCCTGCCCTTTTGCCAGCGTCAGCGGGGCCCGGCGGTTGAGAATGCGGTACTCGTAAGCTCGGCCGGTACACGAAAACCGGGCATGCCAGTCCTCCGGCATGACCTCGCAAGCCAGCACCGCGATTGGCTTGGGACGTAGCCAGGCGTTGAGCGCCTCCATCAGCCGGAACGGAGCAATCGGTTTTGCCACGTCGATGTGGGCGACCATTCCCAAGGCGTGAACGCCCGCATCGGTGCGCCCGGCGGCATGCATCGTCACCGCCTCGCCCGTGATCGCCGTTGCGGCCTCTTCCACCGCCTGCTGGATCGAGGGGCCGTGCGCTTGCCGCTGCAAACCCATGAAAGGGCCGCCATCGAACTCCAGCGTGAGGGCGAAGCGCGTCATTCCGGGGATTTCAGCCTAGCACCGTACCAACCGGGATCGGCCGCCCCCGGAGCAAGTTGGCGACGGCCATAGCGGGACGTCCGGCGCGCTGGACGATCGTAGGCCGGATCGCGCCCGATCCACAGGCGATTGTCAGGTCTTCGCCCAGAACGAATCCGGCGGGACCCTCTCCCTCGACCTCGTCGGCGGCCAGAACCTTGAAGCGCTCCCCGTCCAATTCGAAGAATGCGCCGGGGGCGGGCGCAAAGGCGCGCACCTGCCGCTCGACCTGCTCCGCGGCCTTGGTGAAATCGAGCCGAGCCTCGGCCTTGTCGATCTTCTTGGCATACGTGACGCCGTCTTCCGGCTGCGTGACAGGACGGTGGAATGCCAGGTCGCGCAACGTGCCGACCATCAGCTGTGCGCCGCGCTCGGCCAGTTCCTGCGTCAGGTCACCCGCCGCCTTGCGATCGATCGTGGTGCGCAAGGTGGCGATCATCGGCCCGGTGTCGAGCCCGGCCTCCATCTGCATGATCGTGACGCCGGTCGTCGGATCACCGGCCAGGATCGCCCGCTGGATGGGCGCCGCCCCCCGCCAGCGCGGCAGGATGGAGGCGTGGATGTTGAGGCAACCCAGGCGCGGGGTGTCCAACACCGCCTGTGGCAGGATCAAGCCGTAGGCTGCGACGACCGCGATATCCGCTTCGAGCGCTGCGAGCGCGGCCTGCTCCTCCGCGCCTTTCAGCGAAACCGGGCACCGTACTTCGATGCCGCGCAGCTCCGCTTCACGCTGGACCGGAGAGGGCGTCAGTTCGCGCCCGCGTCGACCGCCCGGCCGTGGCGGCTGGGTGTAAACTGCGGCGATCTCGTGGCCGGCCTCCACCAGGGCGACCAGCGCCGGCACCGCGAACTCGGGCGTTCCCATGAAGATGATGCGCATACGTCCCGGTTTGTTCTTGCGGCGAGAGGGGCGCAACCCCTATCTGCCCGATCATGGCATCGCAAGAGATCGAGACGCTCGCGGCTGCGCTTTCGCGCTTGCCCGGGCTTGGGCCGCGTTCCGCCCGCCGCGCGGTGTTGTGGTTGATCAAACGGCGTGAGACGGCGCTGGTCCAATTGCTGGACGCGCTAAGCCAGGTTCAGGCCAGCCTGGTGGAGTGTCAGGTCTGCGGCAATATCGATACCAGCGACCCTTGCGGCGTCTGCACCGATCCCCGCCGCGATCAGCGCTCGCTTTGCGTGGTGGAGGAAGTGGCCGACCTCTGGGCGCTGGATCGCGCGCGGTTATTCACCGGCAAGTACCATGTCCTGGGCGGTCGGCTTTCGGCGCTCGATGGGGTGCGTCCAGAGGATCTGGCGATCGACCGCCTCCTGGCCCGGGTTGAAGCCGGCGGCATCGATGAAGTGGTGCTGGCCATGAACGCCACCTTGGAAGGGCAGACCACCGCGCACTATCTGGCTGAGCGGCTGGAGAAATTTCCCTTGCGGATAACGCAGTTGGCGCATGGTCTTCCGGTAGGGGGCGAACTCGACTACCTGGACGAGGGCACGTTGGCGCAGGCCATTCGCGCCCGCCGTCCGGTAAGCTGACATAGCGCGGGCTTGCCACTGACAGTCATCGTCAGGACCACATTGCGAAAAAGCGGTCGCTGCCTTATTTGCAGGGAATGGCTATTCGCGAGATCATCGAAATTCCCGACCCGCGCCTCAAGCAGGTCTCCGCCCCCGTCACGGTGTTTGACGAGGAATTGCGTACACTTGTCGCCGATATGTTCGAGACGATGTACGATGCGCCCGGTATCGGCCTCGCCGCCATTCAGGTTGGCGTACCGCAGCGCGTGCTGGTGATCGATCTGCAGCCGGATGATCCCGATGCCGAGCCGGAAGTCTGCACCGCCCACGGCGATCATCATCACACCCATCAGCCGACCAAGCGCGAGCCGCACGTCTTCATCAATCCCGAGATTCTCGAACCGTCCGAGGAACTTCAGGTCTATCAGGAGGGCTGTCTCTCCGTGCCTGAGATCTATGCCGATGTGGAGCGGCCCAAGCATATCCGCGCCCGTTGGCAGGACCTGGACGGCAACGTTCACGAGCAGGCGATGGACGGCCTGATGGCGATCTGCCTCCAGCATGAGATGGACCACCTTGAGGGCATCCTGTTTATCGATCATCTGAGCCGGCTGAAGCGCCAGATGGCCATCAAGAAACTGGAAAAGCTGCGGAAGGCCGCGTGATCGCGCGGTACTTGTGGATGAACATGCCGCGGGCTTGACGTTCTCCATTCGTTCCTGATAGGCAGGATGGATGGAAGCTGCCTTGCTCTCGATCATCGTTCTACTGATGGGCCTTGGTGCGGGCTGGTGGCTGGGATCGCGCCCGGTGCACGAGTGGCGCCGCCGCCATGCCGATCGCGACGCTGAGGCGCGCGATCTGGACGAGCGTTTCCGGCGCGCCATCACCGAATTGGCCGGCGCGACCGAACGGGCCAATCGTGCCGATGATCTAGCGCGCCAGCTGGACGAGGCACGCCGCGAACACTCGAGTGCGCTTGATCGCCTCCGCGCCGACCATGAGCAGGGTCTTGCCGCATCCCGCATCGAGTCGACCGAGGCGCTAGAGGGGCTTCGGCGCGAGCATGCGCTTTCGGTCGATCGAATACGTGGCGAATTGGGTGGTCGCGCCGAAACGCTGACGGTGGAATTGCGTCGTACAACCGCCGAACTGGCCGGGCTGAAGGAAAAGACCGCCAATTTCGACGAGCAGAAGCGGCTGTTGATGGGCGCGCAGGAACTGCTGCGCAGGGAATTTGAAAATGCCGGAGCCAAGGTTCTGGCCGACGCGCAGCAGGCCTTCCTCACCCGCGCAGGCGCGCGGTTCGAGGAGAGCGAGAAGGCCAGCGCGGAACGTCTGACGACATTGCTCGCGCCGGTGAATGACCGGCTGAAGTCCTACGAAGAGCAAGTGAGCGCGCTCGAATCCAAGCGCGTCGATGCGTTCGGCAAGCTGCACGGCCAGATCGAGGAACTTCGAACCGGCCAGGAGGCAGTTCGCGCGGAAGCGATGCGGCTGGGCAATTCCTTGCGAAACGCCCCCAAGGCACGCGGACGCTGGGGCGAGCAGCAATTGAAGAACGTCCTCGAACAGTGCGGCCTGACGGAACATACCGATTTCGTCACCGAGCATTCCGTCGGCACGGAAGAGGGGCGCCTGCGGCCCGATGCGATCGTCCGCATCCCAGGCAACAAGCAACTGGTCATCGACGCCAAGGTGTCTTTAAACGCCTACCAGGATGCGTTCCATGCCGACACGGAGGCGGAACGCGAGTTGCATCTGGCGGCGCATGCCAAATCGATGCAGACCCATATTCAGCAGCTGGGGGCGAAAAGCTACCACAGCCAGTTCGAGAATGCGCCGGACTATGTACTGATGTTCGTACCGGGCGAGCACTTCATTGCCGCGGCGCTCGACAAGGATCCCGGGCTTTGGGATTTCGCTTTCGAGCGACGGGTGCTGCTAGCCAGCCCGACCAACCTCGTCGCGATCGCCCGCACCATCGCGCAAGTCTGGCAGCAGGAAGGGCTGGCGCGCGAGGCGCGTGAAATCGGCAAGCTCGGCGCAGATTTGTACGAAAGCCTGGCCAAGACGCAGGACGACCTGATGAAGACCGGCGTTCATTTGGGCCGGGCGGTCAACAGCTTCAACGATTTCGCCCGCACTTACGAAGGCAATGTCCTCAGCCGCGCCCGGCGCTTGTCGGAAAAGCATATCAAGATCGGCAAGCGCGAGATTACCGAGGAGGTCGCGCTGGTCGAGGCCGCGCCCCGGCATGGCGATAATCCGCTCGCCAGGCTTGCGTCGGACAACGATGATACGCCGCAGGCCGCTGAGTGAGGTAGAGCCGGCGGAGTGAGTAGCGGAGGTTCGGCCACGGGACGAGGACGGTCATTGTGAGCGCCCTCGGCTAGTCTTCGGAAACAATCTGGCAATCGATCGCTTGCCCACCGTGATGGATGAACCTCTCGACTGCATCGTTATCGGAGCCGGCCCGGCAGGCCTTACCGCCGCGATCTATCTGGCGCGATTTCACTTGCGGCTGCAATTGATCGACGGCGGAGAGAGCCGGGCGGCGCTTATCCCTCGCACGCACAATCACGCCGGATATCCCGGCGGCATTCCCGGGCGAGAGCTGCTGCAAAGGATGTATGCCCAGGCGCAAGAGTTCGGCGTCGATGTGGCTTCCGCTCATGTCGAGAAACTGGAACGGCGTGACGATCTGTTTTTCGTACATAGCGACGGGCGGACGTGGACCAGCCGCAGTATCCTTCTGGCGACAGGGGTGGTGAACCACCGTCCGGATATCGCGCCCGAAAACCACGATGTGGCATTGGAGCGGGGCCTGCTGCGATATTGTCCGATCTGCGATGGCTATGAAGTGACGGATCGCAAAGTTGGCGTGATCGGCACGGATACCCACGGCTTCAACGAGGCGATGTTCCTGCGGATGTACACCCCCCGCGTGACCCTGATCGCTCCGAGCGGAGCGCATGCCTTGTCACAAGAGCAGCGCGATCAATTGACGGAGGTTGGCGTTGAGCTTGTCGCCGGGCCGTGCCGCCCCTTGCGTATCGATAGCGAAGAAATCATCGTTCCTACCCCCGCTGGCGATTGCCGGTTCGATAGCGTCTATCCGGCACTGGGCTCGGTCATCCGGTCGGAGTTGGCGCTGATGCTGGGCGCCGAGGCCAGCGGGGAGGGGTGTCTCGTGGTCGATGCGCATCAACGCACTTCGGTATCGGGCCTTTATGCCGCTGGCGATGTGACCAAGGGCCTCGATCAGATCAGCCACGCCATGGGCGAAGCCGGTGTTGCCGCAACGACGATCCGCAATGATCTGGCTCAGAAAAAGCTTTTGCTGCGGGCGACACGAGCTTGAGCATATCGTTGTCGGCCAAGCGTGCCATCCTGTATTTCGATGGCGGTTGCCGTCCCAATCCCGGCCCGCTTCAGACCGCAGTCGTGTGTGGCGAACAGGCCTGGATCCAGGCCGATCTGGGGGAGGGGGACAATACCGACGCAGAATGGCTCGCGTTGCTCCACGCGGCGCGATTGGCAGCGGCAAGCGGCGTGCGGGACGTGCTTTTCCTGGGAGATTCGGCCCTGGTCATCGCCCAGGCATCGGGTCGGCAACGCGCTCGCGCACCGCGCCTGCTGCGGTACGTCGCGCAATTCCACGACACGGCCGGAGAGTTCGATCGCGTTGTCTTGCGCCACGTGCGGCGATCCAAGAACCTCGCCGGAATCGCTCTTGCAAGAGGCACCTGGCCCTGAGGCGTAGCCAAGGCGGCGGATGCCCGGTGGTCCTTTGAGAATGCTGCCAGGCGATCGGCGCTGCAGCCTGTTTTGCCTTTCCTGGGGCGCAATACAAACGTTTCAAAGCGTGTCGCTCAGCTCTGACGGGGGATCAAACCGTTTGCCGGTCCATTTGTTATGTACGGTTCGGGCAGGGGCCGTGCGAGGAGGCGAATGATCAGATCGATTGACGCTTTGGGAGGTGTCCCGTCAGGGCGCTTTCAGCGTGTCGGTTGCCTGAGTTTGCGCGCATGTCACCGCTTGCCGGCCGCACGGCTTCATCGGCAGCCGGCCCCCCCCTCGTTCGATCCGCCCGACGGCGCGCGTCATAGGCGTGCCACGTCCGCGTTCGGAACGCCTGCCGCGTCCCGGTTTCTTCGGAGTTGCAAATGGCAAGACCCAGCAAGCGCCCGCCATCCTGGTTCGCGCCCGCGATCTGGACAGGCATGGCCGCGGCCGCCAGCATCATCGCAATCATCATCGGCGCAACTCTTGAATAAGCGCCCGGTCAGACCGAGCCGCGCAATGTTCATCAAGCAAGGACAGCCATGCCCCATCATACGCCGCTGATCGGCACCATCGTCGCCGGCCTGGTGGTCGCGTTCCTGATGGGGGCGCTGGCCCATCGCCTCAAGGTTTCGCCGCTGGTCGGGTACCTCGTCGCGGGGATCATCGTCGGCCCTTTCACGCCCGGCTATGTGGCGCACACCGGGATCGCCAATGAACTGGCGGAGATCGGTGTCATCCTGCTGATGTTCGGGGTGGGCCTGCACTTTTCCTTGCGCGATCTGCTCTCCGTGCGGCGGATCGCGATCCCCGGCGCAATCGGCCAGATCGTCGCGGCGACGCTGATGGGCATGGGGCTTTCCTATGTCATGGGATGGAATGGCCTGGCCGGCTTCGTTTTCGGCCTGGCGCTGTCCGTCGCCAGCACGGTGGTGCTGCTTCGCGCGTTGGAGGGGCACAACATCGTGCAGACCCACCGCGGCCGGATCGCCGTGGGGTGGCTGATCGTCGAGGATCTGGTGATGGTGCTGGCGCTGGTGCTGCTGCCCGTGCTCGCCAACGTATTCGGGCCGGAAAGCAAAGGGGCTGGATGGCAGGCGCTGCTGGTTCCGCTGGGCGTCACTTTCCTGAAAGTCGGCGCATTTCTGGCGCTTATGCTGCTGGTCGCCCGCCGCGTCATTCCGGCGGCGCTGCATTGGGTGGTCCACACCGGATCACGTGAGCTGTTTCGCCTGGCGGTGCTGGCGATCGCGCTGGGCGTGGCGTTCGGCGCGGCACTGGCGTTCGGTGTTTCCTTCGCGCTGGGTGCGTTCTTCGCCGGTATGATCCTGGGGGAGACGCCGTTGAGCCGCCAGGCGACGGCCGAGACGCTGCCCCTGCGCGACGCCTTTGCGGTATTGTTCTTTGTGTCTGTGGGCATGCTGTTCAATCCCTCCATCGTCATCGAGCAGCCGCTGCCGTTGCTGGCGGCGGTGCTGATCATTCTGGTCGGCAAATCCGTGGCGGCGTACGCGATCGTCCGCGTATTCGGACATGGCAATCAGACGGCGCTCACGGTGGCGGCCAGCCTGGCGCAGATCGGTGAGTTCTCTTTCATCCTGGCCTCGCTTGGCACCGGGCTGGGCATATTGCCCGATGAAGGGCGCGATCTGATCCTGGCGGGGGCGATCATCTCGATATTCCTCAATCCGCTGATCTTTTCGCTACTGGCCTCGCGGCGCGGAGAGGAGGGGGGCGGTGCTGCCGCGCCCGCAGGGCCGGTGACCAAGGACCACGTGGTCCTGATCGGCTACGGCCGCGTGGGATCGCGCATCGCCTCCGAACTCGCGCGTGGCGGGCAGGCGCTGATCGTGGTCGAGGATCAGGAGGACATGGCGAAGCGAGCCGAGGCCGATGGCCACAAAGTAGTGCGCGGAAACGCCTTGGAGGACAGCACGTTGCAGGCGGCAGGCATCACGCAGGCCGGGCGGCTGCTGATCGCCATACCCGAAGGGTTCGAGGGCGGCGTCATCGTCGAGCACGCGCGGGTCCTGAACCCCGGTCTGGATGTGATCGTGCGGGCCCATTCCGAAGCGGAAGTCAGCCATCTGGAGCAATTGGGCGTCAGGCACGTGGTTTTCGGCGAGCATGAGATTTCGGCTCGGATCCTGAAGCTGACCGCGAGCGATGCCGCCACGGTCTGATCGCGAGGCAACGATTTGATTTTGGCCGGAACGACTGTGCCGGCGGCGCATTGGTGAGGCGATGACCGACCTTGCCACCACGCCGCTGCCACCCAGCGCCTTTCTCGCCCCCGCGATCCTGCTTTCAGGATCGGTGGATTACCAAATGTATGCCGATTTCCGGCAGAAGCTGGAAACCATCCCGGACAACGGGTTGATCGTCGTCGAGCTCACCACGCTGGGCGGAGACCCGGAAGTAGCCCGCGTGATGGGCGAGGATATTCGCTTTCTGAGCGAGATGTCCCCGCAACGCCGCTTCGTGTTTCTGGGCAAGGCGGCGGTCTATTCGGCCGGCACCACATTCCTGAGCTTCTTCGCCACGGAAAACCGGTATCTGACGCGGGGTACGCGGCTGATGATCCATGAGCGCAAGATGAGCCAGACGGTGCAGGTGGATGGCCCACTGACGACCTGTACCGCCAGCTTGAAAGCAGTCCTCCACGAAATCGAGGAATCGATCATCATCCAGAACGAAGGCTTCGAAAACCTTATCCGTGGCTCCCAAGTGACCATGGACGAGGTTTTGGAGAAGGCCCCGGCCAATTGGTATGTCGAGGCGCACGAGGCTTTGCGGCTGGGCCTGATTGCCGGCGTGATTTGATCCGTCGCCGATCGTTTCGAGGTGCGGAAACCCAATC
>NZ_CAXYKL010000144.1:0-7794 GCF_964277725.1 uncultured Novosphingobium sp.
TGCACCAGTGCGATGGTGATATGCGCGGTGATGGTCTGCAGCAGTGTCACCAGTTCCTCTCCGCACGGGATCAGGAACACCATGTAGAACAAGGGGAACAGCAGCCCGGCGGTGACGCGCGGCCCCATCAGCAGCGGCACCAGCGACGCGCCGAGCGCAACGACGCCCGCTTGGCGCGCCAGGTCTAAGCCGGAGATCGCACCCAGCAGCCAGACCAGCGCCGCCCCCGCGAAAGGGATCAGCCCCGGCCACCATAGCGCCGGCTCCAGCTTGGCGATTTCCACGCGCCGCTGCCAAACCAGCCAGCCGATGATCGCGGGCACCAGCAGGATGTGGTTGTAGGTGGAGATATCCCACCACTGCCGCACCATCGCCGCGCAATCGGCGGCGAAAAGGATCATCAGGGACAGCGTGGCCAGGGCCAAGCGCAGCACGGCGGTGCGCCACGCGGGAGACAGGGCCTGCCAGGCGCGCGGCGGGGCCGGCAAGGCTTCAGGCCGCATCGCGTGCGCTTCCCGCTGCCACGCCTAGCAACGCATTGAGCGGGGCGAGCGCGGCAGGCCAGCTGGCCTTTTCCACGACGAACCGGCGAGCGGCCTCGCCCATGGCGGCAGCGGCCGCGCGGTTGTTCAGCAGCTTCAGGCACGCCGCGACGAGCGCGTCATCATCTGCGCCTTGCAGCCATTCGGTGCCGTCTTGCGCCGGGATGCCGGTCGCAGCTTCTGGCGAAAGCACCACCGGCAGCGCCATGGCCATCGCCTCCAGCACCTTGTTCTGCACGCCGCGCGCGATCTCCAGCGGCACCAGCGCCAGGTCGCAGCCGGCGAGCCACGGGCGGACATCGGGGACGCGGCCCCAGACGTGGACGCCGTGCCGACCGGACAAGGCCGTCAGCGCGGGCGCGGGATTGCGGCCGACGATGTGCAAGCTCGCATCCGGATGCACCGCCCGGATGCGCGGGAGCAGCCGTTGCGCCGCGCGCAGGCAGGCATCGATGTTGGGCGCATAGTCCATCTGCCCGGTGAAGATCAGGCGCGGGCCGGTGAACCGGGCCAGCTGCGGTTCGGCCTCGACCCGGGCGGGATCGAAGGTATCGCTATCGATGCCGTTGCCCAAGGTGCGCACGTCCACCCCGGCGGCGGGAGGATAAGGCGCAGGCAATCGAGCGCGAAACAGCGCGGCTTCCGCGTCGCTGATCAGCAGGCTGGTGTCAGCCTGGGCGGCAAAACGCCCTTCTTCCGCCTGCAACAGCCGCGCCTCGCGCTGCTGAGCCCAGCCCTTTACCCCGCCATCGCGCGCAGCGTAAGCCTGAAACTTGGCCGAATCCACATCGACGAAATCGGCAATGAGACGGCCCCGGAAATTCTCCGGCACATATTGCCCCATCTGGCCCGAGAAGACGTAGATCGTGGAAATCGGACGCGTCGCCAATATCTTGCAGACATAACGTGCCAGCGTGCCTGAACGAAACGCCGTCAGGCTGATCGGTTGGCCGGTCACCATCGCCTCGGCGGCAGCCAGCGGCAGCGGCTTGGAGCGGCGCACCAGGCAGTGGCTTGCCGCCATCGCCGCCAGTCCCGGCTCGGCGGCGAAGTCCAGCGCATCATCGGCGAACGTGGCGACGTGGACCGGCGCGCGAGACGCCAGATGCTTCAGGATATGGTGCGAGCGGATCTTGTCGCCGCGATCCGGTGGAAACGGGATGCGGTGCGCGATGAACAGGATTTCGGACACTCAGCCCAATCCCCGCGCGATCCATGGCCCCAGCCGGTTGGCGACAGGCAGCGGCAGCTTTTGCCACAGCGCAATCTGTGCCCGGTGCTTGGCGCTGGTGGGATCGGCATCGCGCGTGTCACTGCCGGGCGCGGTCCACACCGCATAGCTCAGCGGCTCGGGCTCGAACCCCCAGTTGCGCTTGAAGTGATAAGCGCCGCTGTTGGTCTTGGAGCGTCCGAAGTCGAACCGGTCGCACCCGCGCCGCCGCGCGTGGAGCATCAGCTCGTAATACATCCGATCGTTGGCGCGCAGGCGTCGCGCGTCCCAGGTGCCGCCGCCCCAATAGGGCATCACCGCGCCGCGCCAGTAAAGCGAGAGCACACTGGCGATGGGCCGCCCTTCATGGCGCACGGTCAGGATGTCCACCGCATCGCCAAAGCCGTCCAGCACCGCTTCGAACAGCGCGCGCGGGAACACCGGGGTGCCCAGGTTGCGCACGCTTTCGGCATAGACGGCGTAGTGCGCAGCGCGATCTTCAGGTGCCGTGCCCACTGTCACGGCGAAATCATTGGCGAGGCTCTTGCGCACTTCGGCGCGTTGCTTGCGCGGGATGGCGGTCAGCTGCGCGTCGTCATCGGTGGCAAGCGGGCGGACGAAGCCACAGTGCGATTGCGTGCGCAGCGCCCAGCCTTGCCGCACATCGCTGACAGGCCCCCCGCGCAGCTCGATGGTGGGGCAGGAATGGCTTTGCGCCAGCTTCTCCGCCGCGGCCAGAAGCGCGGTGCCGTCCTCGCCGTCCGAAAGGAGCAGGCCGCCGTCGACGGCAAAACCGGTCGAAGCGAATAGCCGGCCAAAGATCGGCGAGTGGATTTCGTTCAAAGGGAGCAGGCCGGTGATCGCGCCTGCACCTCGCTCTGCCATCAGCACCAGCGCCTTGTTGCCGGTGCCCCGCTCCACCGCCGCGATCCAGGCGGGCAGGTGAAACGGCGTGCCTTGCGGATGCCCGGCAACATAGCTTTCGATCGCGCCGCGTTCGTCGGGATCGCGCAGGTCCGCCAGGCGCACCGTGGTCCGGACAGGCGCGAAGGGGGCGTTCATGCCGCCAGCGCCACCGCGTGTGACGCCTCGCGCACCGCGATCGCATCCATGCGGCCCCACGCGAAATCGCCGACCAGATGGCGCAGCTTGGCGGCCATGACATCTAGGTTGGTATAATGGCGCAGGCGCGAGCGCATCGGGGCATTCTCAACACGGGGCTGATCGGGATCGATTTCCCACGGGTGAAAATAGAACACGGCGGGTCGCCCTTCGCCGTTCACTTGCCGGATCGCCCAGCGCGAGAACGCATAGGGCAGCACGCGGAAGAAGCCACCGCCGCCCGCCGCCAGGCGCCGCCCGGCAAGCATGGCGGTCGTCACCGGAATCTCCACGAAATCGTGCCCGGCAACCGGGTGGAAAGCGAAGCGCGGCGCTTCGCGCCAGCCGTAGTGATCGTGCGCGATCGGCGCGACGCTGGAGGAATAGGCATAGCCTTGCGCCGCCAGTTCCTCATGCGCCCAAGGGGTGCGGGCGTCGATCGAGAAGCTGGGCGCGCGATAGCCGGTCACCGCCTCGCCCGCCGCATCCTCGATTGCCCGGCGGCTGACCGCCAAGTCCTGCCCGAACGTGGCGCGGTCCATGCGGAACACGCGCTGGTGATCCCAGCCGTGGCTGGCGATCTCATGACCCTGCGCCACGATGCGGCGGATCAGCGCGGGATGGCGCTGCGCCACCCAGCCCAGCGTGAAGAACGTGCCTTTGACGCCGGCATCGTCGAACAGCGCCAGGATAGCGTCGCAATTGTGCTCGACCCGGCTTTTGAGGCCCTCCCAGTCCTCGCGCTTGATCACGGTCTCGAACGCGCCGACCTGAAACCAGTCCTCGACATCGACCGACAGGCCGTTGATGACTGCACCACCCGCTGGACCACCCGCTGGACCACCCGCTGGGGCACGCGATGACATCGGTCTAGCTCCCGGACGCTCAGGCAGCGGCGCGGCCGGCATCGCCGCTTTCGATCCACTCGATGATCATCGTCAGCGTGTGGCGGATCGTGCGGTCCTGCTCTGACAAGCGGGCGTTGAGCGCCTCGATCTGCTGGTCGATCGCGGTCAGCAGCTCGGCATGGGCGGCCTGGCGGCTTTCCTCGCGCTCCTCGACCGTGTTGGCCAGTTCGACCACGGCGTGCTGCAATTCCTGTATCTGGGCGTCACGCTCGGCAATGGCCGCCTCGAACGCGGCCGTGGCGGCGGCGATGGCGCTTTCATGCTCCTGCGCGGTGGATGCCGGGGCGAAGGCCGTACCCGTAACGCCCGCCGGCTCTACGCGCGCAGGCTGGGGTGAAACCAGCGTGATCGTGCCGTCCTCGTTCAGATCGCCCAGCACCTGGGCCAGCATGGCGACGTCGATGTGCTGGCGCTGTTCCACCGCGCCCAGCAGCAGCAGGCGATTGAGCACCTGGTTGATGCGGCGGGGAATGCCGGCGGTGGCGGAATGCAGTTCCACGAACAGGCGCTCATCGAAGCTGGGCTTGCCGGTCCAGCCCGCCCGCGTCATGCGGTGCTCGATATATGGCTGCACTTCGTCCGGCTGCATCGCTTCCAGATGGTGAGTGGCGATCACGCGCTGGCGCAACTGCTCCAGCTCGGGGCTGTCCAGCAGCAGGCCGCGAAACTCCGGCTGGCCCAGCAGCAGCGTCTGCAACAGCGGGTGAGAGCCCAGCTGGAAGTTGGAGAGCATCCGCAGCTCTTCCAGCGCGCCGATCTCAAGGTTCTGTGATTCGTCCACGATCAGCAGGCAGCGGCGGCCCGCGCGGGCCTCGTCCTGCAGGAACTGCTCGATCATGCCCAGCGCGCTGGCCTTGTCATGCCCTTCCACTTCCAGCCCGAAGGCGTGAGCGATGACGTGGACGATCTCCTCACCGTCCAGCGCACTGGTGACGATGTGCGCGGCGGTCAGCCGCTCCGGGTCGATCGTCGCCATCAGGTGCGCCACCAGCGTGGACTTGCCCGCGCCCACTTCGCCGGTGATCACCACGAAGCCCTCTCCCTGCGCCAGGCCATAACCCAGGTAGGACAGCGCCTTGCGATGCGTCAGGCTCTCGAAATAGAACGCCGGATCGGGGGTGAGCTGGAACGGCCTTGAGGTCAGCCCGTAGAAATCATCGAACATCGTCTTTGTCTCCTTGGGCGATCAGAAGCTGTAACGCATGCCGACCAGCGCCGATGCCGTCCAGACATCGTCCAGCGGCGCGGGCTGCAGCGAGCCATCGATGCCCACTGCGGCGGTCGCACGCAAGCGGGCGGTGAGCAGGCGGTAGTAGCTGGCCGATGCTCCCACGCTGGTGATGTCGGTCAACAACAGGTCATCGCTCTTCAGCCATTGCGCGTAGGCATTGGTCGCCCAGCCGGATTGCGGATCGATCCGCCCGCCAAGATAGGCCGCCAGCCAGTAATTCTCGTCCACCACGCCGTCGGCCTGCGCCAGCACCGTGCCGCGCGCGGCGATGAAGCGGCGGCGGTCATACCCCGCGCCGATCCCCGCGTTGAGCGCGCCCACCTTCATTGAATAGCTGGCAGCGACCCCACGCGCCCGGAACGTGGCCGAACGGATCGAACCGAGCGCACCGGCCAGGCAGCCGTTGCCGTTCAAGGAGGATACGCAGCCGCGCAGTTCGCCCGAAACCGGATCGCGCACCGCTTCGAAATCATCGGGCAACTGGTCCAACAGGCGCGTCACCTGCCCGCCGAAGCCCGCCACGTTGTCATACACCGCCACGCTCAGCGCGCTGCGATCGTTAGGCGCATAGGTCAGCGTGCCGTTAAAGCTGGTAGAGCCATAACGGCGGCCGATATGCGCGGTCAGCGAAGTGCGGCGGCTGGGGCGCCACATCACGCCCACGTCCCAGATCAGGCCGTCCACGTCGTAGGCGATCTGGCGCGGGGCGCTGTCATCGGTGACGTAGCGGCCATTGCGGATCACCGGGCGGCCCGCAGCATCGCGCACCGCATCCCGGCTGGAGATCTGCACGTTTTCATACCCCAGCGCGCCCGTCGCCTGCAGGTTGGGATTGATCGGCACGGTAACGATGCCGCGCACTTGCGCATCGCGCACGCGCTGATCGAGGTTGGAGATATCCTCCTGATAGAAGCTGCCCGCCGCGCCGATTCCCACCGGCAGCGCGGTGCCCGGCGCCATCATCGCCGAAACGTCGGCGATCTGGACCACGCTCTTGTCGAACACGTCGAACGCGCCCAGCGTGGCGTTGTCAAAATTGCGGTCCTGATCCACCTTGGTGAAGCCCGCGCGATAATTGGCGCTGACGCCGACATCGCCCACCTGCGTGGCGTAGGACGGCCCGGCGTAGACCGAATACAGCTTGGTGGTGCCCTGATCCACGCCGCGTCCGCCAAAGCCCAGCCCGCCGCGATCGCCGCTGGCGCGCGTTGCCAGCGCACCGCCCTGCACGGTCAGGCCCGGAGCCAGCGTGGTATAGCCGTTGACGACGCCGCTGATGGTATCGCCATCGCCCGCGCGCTTGCCCCAGCCGAAGTGATGCTCATAGCGGACCGAAGCCGCCACCGCGTTGCGCCGCCCGGCGACGACCGCGTCCACGCCGGCCACCACTTGGGTGTAGGTCAGCACGTCACTGCCGGGAGAAATCTCGGCATTCACGATCTGGTTCAGCTCGACATAGGGGATGACGACCACTTGCTTGCCGCCGCCACGCCCGTTGCGCCCGCTGCCGCCACGTGGCGCCTTGGCGGACGAGCCGCTGTTACCGGGCGCATCGGCTCCCGGCCCGTCACCGCCGGTGCCGCTGACATCGCCATAGCCGATCGATTGCGCCTGGGCGGCAATCGGCAGCATCAGCGCGGCCATGGCGGCCGAAACCAGAAGGGGGCGGGCCATCGGGGTCATTCCCTGTATCCGTAATAAGTGCCAAAGCTGCGCCCGCTGGGGCTGAACTGCGCGGCGTTGAGCAGAAGCTGGATGTTCGGGCACGAAGAGAGGAGCGAGACGGTATCCTCCAGCGCGCCCTGCCCGGTGCTGTCGGCCCGCACGATCACCACCGCCTGGCCGACGTACTTGGCCAGCTCGGCCGCGGGGGATGCGGCCAGGACCGGGGGCGAATCGAAAATCACCATGCGGCCGGGCGCGCCTTGCGTCAGCCGCTCCAGCACCTTTTCGGTGCGCGCGGACGACAGGAACTCACTGTCGTTGGTGGTGGTGTCCCCCGCGGGCAGCACCCACAGGCCGGGGATATCGGTGCCCAGCACGAAGTCGGCGACATCGGCCTTGTCATCCATCAGTGCGTCCATCAGGCCGGGGCCGCCGGGCAGCCCCAGCGCCGAAAGCACCGAAGGCTTGGCGAAATCCGCATCCACAAGAAGGACATCGCCCTCCTTCTCCGCCGCGATCGACAGCGCCAGGTTGGTGGCGCAATAGGTCTTGCCCTCGCCCGGATGCGGCGAGCTGATCAGGATACGCTGCGCACGCGATCCGGCCTTCTGACGGCGCAACTCGCTCGCCTGCACCAGCAGCTGGCGCTTGACGATGCGGAACTCCTCCAGCAGCGCGGTGACCGAGCCTTCCGGCACGATCAGCCCTGTTTCCCGCAAGCGATCGCGATCGATGGCGTGATGGTCACCGTTGAAAATGGCGGGTGTGGCAAGTGGGACCCCCCCCAGGTCACTTCCGCCATTCCCGTTCGTGTCGAGCGAAGTCGAGATACGTGGGTCCAGCGCTGCCGTGTCTCGACTACGCTCGACACGAACGGGGGTGGGTGCAGGTTCGAAGGCAGTTTCCGGGGTGTTCACAACCGGCGCGTGCGCAGGCTCAACCGGCTTGGGCGCAGCGTCCGCCGCCTTGCGAACCGGCTCGCGCTTGGGCGGCAGGGGCTTGTCCGCGCTCGGCTTGCCGCCGGCGATGTAGCGCGCGAAATCGAACCGTTCCGCCGCGCGCTCGATCAGCGAATCGCTGTGGGGCTTGGGATCGTCGCCATGCGGCAGGGGGATCTTGCTGTGGTCCATCGTCCCG
>NZ_CAXYKL010000145.1:0-2532 GCF_964277725.1 uncultured Novosphingobium sp.
CGCCGGACTCCAGCCTCTTGGCCATCAGGCATAGCCCTGTGCCGTCCCACCAGACCAGCTTGATCCGATCACTGCGCTTGGCCCGGAACACATAGATCACGCCGGAATAGGGATCGCCGCCGTACTCCGCGCCGAACAGCGCAGCCAGCGCATCCGGGCCTTTGCGGAAATCCACCGGACGCGTCGCCACCATGACCTTCGCACCTGGACCGATCCCAATCATCAGCTGGCCCCCGCTTGCAGGGCTTGAATGATGGCCACGGCCAGATCGGCCCTGACGGCCTGTCCTATCCGGACCACGGCACCACCAACTTCGACCGCAATGCTATCGCCCGAGCTCGGCGGTGAGCCACCCACGACTGGCACAAACATGGGCTCTTCGCGTGGGGGAAGCTTGGCGGCCTCCATCGCGTACCGCAACTCCCTGCGCCACGTATACAGCAACGCCGTGCTGATCTCCTGCTCGCGAGCAAAGGCCGCGACGTTGTCGCAGCGCTCCATCCCGGCCACCAGCTCCAGCTTTTGCTCCAGCGTCCAGACGCGGCGCCGGCCTGACAGTCGGCCAAAGACCTCGACGCGCCCACCAGACTTCAGAGGCACTCCAATGTTGGTGTCCAATGCGGTCGTAAGGCTGGGCTCGTCCATCCCCGCACTTCAGCCACAGACCCCGGGGCAGGCAAGGTGGCGTCGGAACACCGCTTACGGTGATCCAGAGCACTATGTTAAAGGCGATCAGTCTTGAGAGCTACCGTGGTGGTCGTGCTCCAACGACCATAAGATTGCGTCCGATGACTGTCCTATTGGGGCGGAACAGCTGAGGGAAAAGCTCGTTTACACGATTAATTCCATTACTTCAGCAGTCCCTAGAGCATAAGAGCACGTCACTCATATTGTGGAGCTCTGACTCGGTTTACCTACGCAGTATTCGAGTAGCCCTTAGATTTCTAGACGTCTTCGATCCTAATTTTGAGGACAGGAGGCGTCGGTAGAGAATCCCAGTTTCAGTGATGAGTTCAAGCGTGATGCGGCGACCCCGATCACCGAACGCGGATATCCTGTAGCCAAGGTCTCGCAGCGGCAGTTGACCCGACAGGTGTCCGGCGATGCCAGCAAGGATGCCGAGATCCGTCACTTCAAGCGCGAGCCGGCCCGGGAGACCGAGGAGCGCGACATCCTAAAAAAACCACTGCGTATTTCGCTCGAGATGCAAAGTGAGATAAGCTTTCATTGCTAAGAATCGCGATCGTTTTGGCGTTCGGGCAATGTGCCGCTGCCTTTCCGTGCAGCCCAGCGGTTCCTATACCTGGCAGAAGAGCCCGCTGAGCCAGCGGGCTCGGAAAGATGCTCGGCAGACCGATCTTATCCGCAAAGCCTGGCACGACAGCCGGAAGGTAGATGGCTATCGCAAGCTGCACGATGATCGTATGGATCACGGCGAGACCTGCTGCCCCAACCGCGTTGCGCGGTTGACCAAGCTGGCGGGTATCAGGGCCCAGGTCGGCTACAAGCGCCGGCCTGGCAGTACGGTGGCAAGCCGTCCCTGGCGATCGACAACACGCTGGATTGCCAGTTCGACGTGGATGCGCCAGACCGAGCCTGGGTGACAGACATTACCTACATCCGCACCCTGGAGGGCTTTGCCTATCTAGCTGTTGTGATCGACCCCTATTCCCGCGCGTGGTGGGCGGAGCAGCCAAAGGTTCCGGCGATGCGGGGCATCGCTGGAAAGGCTGCGGAGGGTGGTCGATGCAAAGCCAGCAGACTACCGATAGGGTGCTGCAGGCGCTGCACATGGCGGTATGGCGGCGCAAGCCGAAGCAGCGAGTGCTGATCCATTCGGATCAGGGCTCGCAGTCCACCAGCATGGACTGGGCTGCCTTCATTCGGGCTCACAATCTTGAGAACTCGATGAGCCGACGTTGAATCGGCAATTGTCGCGCCTGCAGACCATCATGAATGTGCCTGAAAAGAAGGGTTTCGCGGTTTGTCATCTTACCCGGTCCGCGGCATCCGACGTATAAGTTGTTGCTGGATACGTTCCCCAAATGAAATTGCTCTGACTCCAGAACCTGCACCAGCTTTCCAGATATAAGGGCATCTTTGACGACTTCGTCATTGACCATCGTTAGTCCGATTCCGAAATATCCGATCTCATGCGAAACGTCCACATGGCCACGAACAATGACTTGGCTTGGCGAGCGTGGCGTGCGCACCAATTTTTCCCGAACAAATCTTTCTGAGGATCCGGGTTGCCGCTCCCGATAGAACCACGGGATTGGGCCCTCACCGTTATCGAGGATGACGTGAGTGTGATATGCTAGGTCTTTGACTGTCCGCGGCACCCCCATGCGCGACAGATAAGACGGGGCAGCAACGATCACCGATCGCATTTTCATCACCTCGTGATATTCAAGAGGCGACTTTTCCGGCAGACCGCTACGCACAACGATATCTACTTTGTCGTTGTCCGCCAGATCATAGCCAAAACGCATGTCGAGATTGATGCCGGGATATAATTGAAGGAAATCCGCC
>NZ_CAXYKL010000146.1:0-4350 GCF_964277725.1 uncultured Novosphingobium sp.
TTTCGATCTGGTCCTTGGTGAACACGTCGCCCTTCAGCAGGAAGTCGTGGTCGGCGGCCAGCGAGTCGAGCGCTTCGCGGAGCGAACCGGCGACCGTGGGAACCTGGGCCAGCTCGGCGGGCGGCAGGTCGTACAGGTTCTTGTCCATCGCCTCGCCCGGATGGATCTTGTTCTGGATACCGTCCAGACCCGCCATCAGCAGCGCCGCATAGGCGAGATACGGGTTCGCCAGCGCGTCAGGGAAGCGCACTTCGACGCGCTTCGACTTAGGGCCGGTGCCGTACGGGATGCGGCACGAGGCCGAGCGGTTGCGCGCCGAATAGGCGAGCAGCACCGGCGCTTCGTAACCCGGCACCAGACGCTTGTAGCTGTTGGTGGTCGGGTTAGTGAAGGCGTTCAGCGCCTTGGCGTGCTTGATGACACCGCCGATGAAGTACAGGCAGGTGTCCGAAAGCCCGGCATATCCGTTGCCGGCGAAGGTGTTTTCACCATTGTTCCAGATCGAGATATGCGTGTGCATGCCCGATCCATTGTCCTTCATGATCGGCTTGGGCATGAACGTGGCCGTCTTGCCATAGGCCTGCGCGACCATCTGCACGACATACTTGTAGATCTGCATGCGGTCCGCGGTGGTGACCAGCTTGCCGAAGGTCAGGCCCAGCTCATGCTGCGCGGCGGCCACTTCGTGGTGGTGCTTGTCGCAAGGCAGGCCCATTTCGAGCATGGTGGTGACCATCTCGCCACGGATGTCGGTGCACGGATCGACCGGAGCGACGGGGAAGTAGCCGCCCTTGGCGCGCGGGCGGTGGCCCAGGTTGCCGCCTTCGTATTCCTTGGCGGTGTTGGTCGGCAGCTCGATATCGTCGATCTTGAAGCCGTTGCCGTCGTAACCGTCGTAGAACTTCACGTCGTCAAACATGAAGAACTCGGCCTCGGGGCCGACGTACACGGTGTCACCGAAGCCGGCCGACTTCACGAACGATTCCGCGCGCTTGGCGGTAGAGCGTGGGTCACGGCTGTAGAGATCGCCGGTCGAAGGCTCGACGATGTCGCAGAACAGGATCAGCATCGGGGTGGCGCTGAAGGGATCGACATAGACCGCATCGAGGTCGGGCTTGAGGATCATGTCGGACTCGTTGATGGCCTTCCAGCCCTCGATCGACGAACCGTCGAACATCAGGCCGTCTTCCAGCTCATCCTCGCCGAGGACGGTGGAGACCATCGTCAGGTGCTGCCACTTGCCCTTGGGATCGGTGAAGCGAAGGTCGACCCACTCGATCTCTTCGTCCTTGATCCGCTTGAGGACGTCCTTTGCACTTGCCATGAGCACTTATCTCCGAGGTTATTCTTCGGCTTCCCGATCCATGGGCCCGAAAGAAGCTGGGGGTCAGTTGGGATAATCCGGGACTTTCCCGGCCCCCCGGCCGGTATGGTCCCGATCCGGACAGGCCGGATGGAATGGGTCAGAACGCCGGCCTGGATACGCCGGCGGCTGAATCAAAGCGCGGCGTCATCCCGCTCGCCAGTGCGGATGCGCACGACGGTTTCGATGGGGACGACGAAGATCTTGCCGTCGCCAATCCGCCCGGTCTGCGCGGCCTCGGCGATGGCCTCCACCGTGCGTTCGGCCAAGCTGTCCGGCACGACGACTTCCAGCTTCACCTTGGGCAGGAAGTCCACCACATACTCCGCGCCGCGATAGAGCTCGGTATGGCCTTTCTGACGGCCAAAACCCTTGGCCTCGGTAACGGTGATGCCAGAGACCCCGACTTCGTGCAGCGCTTCTTTCACTTCGTCCAACTTGAACGGCTTGATGATGGCTTCGATCTTTTTCACGCTGCCTCGTTCCTTGCATCTGGCCGAACCGCATCCCCGCGATACGGGCTCAACCTTATGCCTTGCGCGCGATCTTATCAAGAATCGTGCCAGGCGGATGCCAGCGTCCTAGGCTCTTTACGCCAATGCGAAAAGACCGGAAACATGCGTTTTCTTGCGCAGAATTATCGTGAAACGCTTCGTCGGGCGCGGGATGCGGGTCGGCTGTGATCAATAATGAGGCAGCGATGCCTGATTGTTAGGCAGGCAGGGGTTCGGCCCGCCATCCCTCACGCGCCATCCCCGTTACGCTTGGTAAACCGTCGGCGCCGGTGATGGGTTCCCACCTGCGCGGAAATGAAGAAGGAATGAGGGAAGCGGCAGCGTGGCTGATTTACGCCGAAGGCTCGGCTTAAAGCCGCAGGCCTGCTGTCTCGTCCAAGCCGGCCATGAGGTTGAGGTTCTGCACCGCCGCGCCGCTTGCCCCCTTGCCGAGGTTGTCGAGCCGAGCGATCAACCGCGCCTGCGAGCCGTCGCGCGCGCCGAACACCATCAGTTCCAGCGTGTCGACCGGCTCCATCGAGCCCCGCAGCAACAGTTCGCCTTCTTCGGCTTCGAGCACGCGAACGATCGGGCTGCCGCGATAGGCCTCGGTCAGACTGGCCAGCATGGCATCGGGAGCCGCCGCCAAAGGCATGGCCGCCAACTGTAGTGGAACTTCCACCAGCATGCCGCGATGGGCGGGCACCACGGCCGGGGCGAACAGCGGTGCGTGGGCCAAGCCGACGTGCCGCTGCATCTCGGGCACATGCTTGTGATCCATCGCCAGGCCGTAGGCGCGATAGGCAATGTCGGTATCGTCTTCGAAACGCGCGATCATCGCCTTGCCGCCGCCCGAATAGCCAGACACGGCATGGCAGATATAAGGCCAGTCCTTGGGCAGCAGCCCGGCGCTGACCAGCGGGGCAAGCAAGCCGATGAAGCCTGTGGGGTAGCAACCCGGATTGCTGACGCGCCGCGCCGATGCCACGGCCTCCCGCCCGATCACTTCGGGGAAGCCATAAGTCCAGCCGATCGCCGTACGATGTGCGCTGGAGGCGTCGATCACGCGGGTCTTGTCATTGCGGATCATCGCCACCGCGTCACGCGCGGCGTCATCCGGCAGACACAGGATTACGAAGTCCGCATCGTTCAAGGCTTCGGCGCGGGCGGCGTCATCCTTGCGGCGTGCCTCGTCCAGCGTGATCAGCGCGAACTCGGAACGGCCCGCCAGTCGCTCGGCGATTTCCAGACCAGTGGTGCCCACGGCGCCGTCGATGAAGACAGAAGCGGTCATGCGGCATGCTCCAGATCGGCGATGGCCACGTAACCTACCAGGCCATCATGCTCCACTTGCCCCCAGGCCCAGGCGCCGGCAATATCCAGCACTTCGAACCGGGTGCCTTGCGCCAGCGTGGCGATCAGCTCCGCCGTGTCGCGGGGTTGGCTGCGCAACACGGTCTCCGCCTTGGCGCGATGCGGCATCGGCACGGCATAGTGCGGCACGAAGCATTGCCCGGCCAGCTTGATATGCGCCAAGTCACCGCGCACGGCGAGATGGCCGGGATCACCCGCGCGGCTGGGTCCGCTGAGCGCCAGAAACCGCTTGGCGATATCCGGATGCGTGGGAGATGGCTCAAGCGGCAACGGGCAGATAACTCCGAAAAAGCGAAGGGGCGCGCTTAGACGGGTCGTGCCCGCTCCGCAAGTTGGCGCGGATCAGGCGCTGTAGCGTTTGCGCAACATATGCCAGGCCGCGCGCAGGCCCAGGGCGTCTCCCCCCTTGGGTCGGCCCGGCTTTGCCGACGGACGCCAGGCAAACGTATCGAAGTGGGCCCAGTCGATCCCCTCGGGCACGAAGCGGTCGAGGAACAGTGCGGCGGTGGTCGCTCCGGCGAAGCCACCGGTGCCCGCATTGTTGATATCGGCGATGTCCGATTTCAGGAATTCGCGATAGCCATCGTAGAGCGGTAGGCGCCAGCAGGGATCGTCCACCGCGGTGCCGGCGTCGATCAGGGCGTGCGCCGTATCGTCCAAGCGAGCGAAAAGGGCGGGCAGGTCTGGTCCAAGCGCCACTCGTGCGGCTCCGGTCAACGTAGCGAAGTCGATCATCAGTTCCGGCTTGTCTTCGCCTGCGCGAGTCAGGGCGTCACCCAGCACCAGACGCCCTTCTGCATCGGTGTTGCCGATCTCGACCGAGATGCCCGCGCGCGATCGCAGCACGTCTCCAGGGCGGAAGGCGTTGCCCGCGATCGCGTTTTCTACCGCCGGGACCAGCACGTGAAGCCGCACCGGCAGGTTGGCGTCCATCACCAGTTGCGCCAGCGCCAGGGCATGCGCCGCGCCGCCCATGTCCTTCTTCATCAGCAACATGCCCGAGGACGGCTTGATATCCAGCCCGCCGGAATCGAAGCAGACGCCTTTGCCGACCACGGCCACGCGCGGGTGCGCGGGATCGCCCCACTCGATCTCGATCAGGCGCGGCGCGTGGCTGCG
>NZ_CAXYKL010000147.1:0-11038 GCF_964277725.1 uncultured Novosphingobium sp.
GGGACTGTAGGTGGCAGGGATCGGTTGCGGATACTCTTGCTGTGCCGTCATCCAGTTGACCGGGGTGAGATCCTGCGGGGGCGCTTCGAAAGCAATCGCGGGCATTTCGTCGGCCTTGACCTCTTTCACGCCGATCAGCGTGCGCCAGTCATCCGCCTTTTGCTGCATGGTCGTGGGAACGGCCATGGCGGTGAGAAACCCGGCGGCGAGCCCGCCCAGAACGACGCCGCCGATAAGCTTGCCGACCATCGCCTTGCGTTCGTGTTTCATGACGCTTTTTCCTGAAAGTTCTGATGCGTTTGGCATTTTGAACGCGGATCGCGGTGCCAGGTTCCGCAAAGTTCTTGGCGGAACCACCGGCGGCTTGTTACGCTGAGGCATCATGACGAACCCGCCGGACCCTTCCGCAATCGTACTACGTCGAACGCCGTTCACACAGGGCGGCAGGGCATGAGCCTTGGCGCGATCCGTGCGGGAACCGGCGGCTGGGTCTATGATCCGTGGCGCGAGACGTTCTATCCCGAGGGCCTGGCGAAGGCGAAGCAGCTGGAATACCTGGCCACGCATCTCACTGCCGCAGAGGTCAACGCCACGTTTTACAGCCGGCAAGCCCCCGCGACTTTCGCCAAATGGCGCAAGACCGCGCCGCCGCACTTTCGCTTCGCGTTGAAGGCGTCGCGCTACTGCACCAATCGCAAGAACCTGGCCGAGGCGGGGGAATCGGTTGCGAACTTTATCGACCAGGGGCTGGTGGAGCTGGAAGATCGGTTGGGTCCGATCAACTGGCAGCTGAACGACAAGAAGCGGTTCGATCCAGAAGAGATCGCGGCTTTCCTGGCTCTCCTGCCATCAAGCCATGCGGGCGTACCGCTGCGCCACGCGATCGAGGCACGGCATGAAAGTTTCGACGATCCCGCGTTCTACGCTTTGCTGCAGGATGCCGGAGCAGCGCTGGTGGTGACGCGGAGCGAGGATTATCCGGACTTCACGCGTACGGACGGGCCCTTCGTGTATGCGCGGCTGCAAGGCTGCCGCGCGGACGAGCCGACCGGGTATTCCGCCGACGAGATCGCTGCTCAGGCCGCCGAGGCGGTGAAATGGGCGGCCGATGGGCGCGAGACGTTCGTGTTTTATATCGCCGGCGCGAAGGAGCGGGCCCCGGCGGCGGCGCTGGCGTTGATCGAGGCGTTGGGAGAGGATGCGGTCCGCCCCGCAAGCTGCTAGGCGCCGCACCATGACCTTGCATCGCGTCGCGCTCGTTTCCGCCCTTGGGCTGGCCCTTATCGCCGTGAGCGGCTGCGGCCCACGGCGTGGCGAGGACAACGGCGGCGTGCCGGGTGACACCGATTCGTCCAAGCCGTTCAGCGCGATCTCAGCGCGAGAGACATTGCATTTCGGCGGGACAGAGCCGTTCTGGAACGGCACCGTGATCGGCGAAACGCTGACTTACGCGACCCCCGCCCAGCCGGACGGTACCCGCATCACCGTCAAAAGGTTTGGCGGCCGCAACGGGCTAGGGCTCAGCGGCACGCTGGAGGGCAAAAGCTTCGACATGACGGTGACGCCGGGGACTTGCAGCGACGGCATGTCGGACCGCAGCTTTCCCTTTTCCGTCCTGCTGAAGCTGGGAGAGGAAACGCGTCAGGGCTGCGGCTGGACGGACAGCCGGCGTTTCACGGAAGCAAAGGACCTTGCGGGAAAGCCACAATAAGCAGCCGTCCCGCAAGATGCGCCTTGATCAGTTCTGGAACGAGGTGGTCAGCGT
This sequence comes from uncultured Novosphingobium sp., assembly GCF_964277725.1. Lineage (NCBI taxonomy): Bacteria > Pseudomonadati > Pseudomonadota > Alphaproteobacteria > Sphingomonadales > Sphingomonadaceae > Novosphingobium > uncultured Novosphingobium sp. The sequence continues at coordinate 1,766 of NZ_CAXYKL010000147.1, forward strand.
GATCTCGCAATTCAAAAGCTTCGAGATCGGGCAACCGGCCTTGGCTTCGGCAGCAATCTTTTCGAACTCGGCCTGATCCAGGCCTGGTACCTTGGCGGTCAGCGCCAGTTCGGACTTCGTCACCTGGAAGCCGCCGTCTGCCGAGACGAGCGTGACCTTGCACTCCGTCTCCAACGACCCGTCGGTGTGGCCCGCCTTGGCCAGCGCGAAGCTGGTGGCCATCGTGAAGCAGCTGGCGTGAGCGGCGGCGATCATTTCCTCCGGGTTGGTGCCGGGGGCATCTTCGAAGCGGGTGGTGAAGCCGTAATCCGCATCGATCGCGCCGGACTTGGCGGTGACGTGGCCTTTGCCTTCCTTGCCCAGACCTTCGTATCGGGCGGTGGCGGTATTGACTGTCATGGGGAGGGTGTCCTTTGGCTGAAGAGACGTCCCGCGTTGGCGCGGGCCGGGCGTGGGCGAAACGGCCGAAGCCGGGTGCGGTTGCGCCCGGATTGCCCTGGAGAACACCTAGCCGATATCTGGACCTTTTTGAACGCAGATGGCATTAGGAAGCGGGTCGTTTGCGTCCCGGTTGGTGGAACTCTTCCCAGTTGCACGCATTGTTGAATTCACGTTACAGGCACTTCGGATAAATTTCAGGGGCGATCGATGTCGCACGACAAGACAGTGGCATCGGGTGTCCCTCTAGGCTGGGATGACAGCCAGACCTATTTCAATTCCAGCGGTGATACGCCCGGCGTAAGCAGGCCGGAGGACCAGTTCGTCGGTGCATCCGGCGTTCTGTTCGAACAGGCTATGGCGCAGACCCGAATGGCGGTGTGCCTGTGCGATCCACATGTCACGGACATGCCGATCGTATTCGCAAATCGGGCGTTCAGGCGTCTGACCGGTTACGAAGAGCACGAAATCATCGGCCGGAATTGCCGGTTCCTCCAGGGCCCGGAGACCAACCAGCGGGAGCTGGACAAGCTGCGGTCCGCGCTCGCCAACGAAGACGTGGCGGTGGTGGAACTGCTCAATTATCGCAAGGATGGCTCCACTTTCTGGAACGCGCTGCACCTGGGGCCGATCTATCGGTCCGATGGGTCGTTGGCATATTTCTTCGGCAGCCAGTGGGACGTCTCGGAAGTCCGCGCGGTGCGCGCTGAGGAAGAACATGCCCGCAGCATGGCGCGCGAGCTTTCGCACCGCATGAAAAACATGTTCGCGGTGATTTCAGGGATCGTGAACATCACGGGCCGCGTTCGCGGCATCCCGAGGGAAGCGGATGAGATCAACGGCCGCATCCAGGCGTTGGGTCGCGCGTATGAGACCACGTTGGACGAAGCGTCCAGCGGCACGATCGAGATCGGTCCGGCAATCCGCGCAATCCTCGGCCCCTACGATGCTGACACGCAGCGACTGTTATTTCTGGGTAACGGTCAGCGCGTCCATTTCGCCACTGTATCCGTCGTCGGACTGGTGCTGCATGAACTGGCCGCCAACGCGACCAAGCACGGCGCCTGGGCCAATAACGACGGTCGGGTGGAGCTGAACTGGTACGAGGGCAAGGGCCGTGGCCCCAGCAATCTTGTGGTCCATTGGCGCGAATACGGCGGCCCCGGTATCCGCATGTCTCCGGATGGACGGGGGACCGGCACCCAGATCGTCGATCGGATGCTGCGGCATGGCGGCGGCTCTATCGAACGTCGCTGGCACGATGATGGGCTGGAAGCGACAATCGTAATTCCCGCATGACTCAGGCTGCCTTATTGCAGGAACTTCCCGCACCGATGAATATCCTGATGCTTGAGGACGAGCCCCTGATCCTGATGGACCTTGAGTTCGCGGCGGAGGATCTCGGCTGTCGCGCCATGTGCGCCTCCAGCGTGGATGAAGCGATGGAGATCCTGGATCACGAAACGGTCGATTGCGCGATCCTCGACGTGACATTGAAGGACGGCGAGACGTGCGTTCCCGTTGCGGAGGCCTTGGCGCAGCGCGGCATTCCCTACCTGCTCCATTCCGGCGATCTGGACCGTCACGACGAAACGGTTCGCGGCCTCGGCGCCGAACTGGTCGCCAAGCCGGCCAGCGCCAGCCGCGTGATCGCTCGCGCCGTCAGCTTTGCGCAGGACAAGCGTGACGAGACTGCGGTTCCGCAATGAGCCGCCCGAGTGGTAGCATTGGGCTGGGCCTGCCGGGTCTGGCCTTTCAAGCCTGCGAGCTGGGCATCGATTCCAGCTGGGTGATCTGGATGCGGTGCATGCGCATGGCGGCGGGCGGGCCGGGCAGCCAAAAAGAGGCGCGCCGCATGGTCGCCGAAAAGTGGCAGGCGCAAGTCGAGCTGACGATGGCACTGGCGACCGGGCAGCTGGGTGCGGACCCCATTGAGGTGGTGGGGCAGGCGATCGATCATTATCATTCCCGCGTTCGCGCCAATCGCAAGCGCCTCTCGCGCTAACAGCTGGCGCGGCGAGCCCTAGCTGACTTCCACGCCCTTCCAGAAGGCGATGCGATCGCGGATCTGGCTGGCTGCGTCCTTGGGCTCGGGATAATACCAGGCCGCGTCCTGATTGGTCGAACCGTCCACCGTGATCGAATGATAGCGCGCGTCGCCCTTCCACGGGCAATGGCTGGTCGTTTCGCTGGGTTGAAGGACGGCGGGGTCCACCGCATCGCGCGGGAAGTAATGGTTGCCTTCCACCACCACCGTATCATCACTATCGGCTATTATGCTGCCGTTCCATCGTGCCTGCACCATGATCGTCTCTCCACTTGCGCTGAGCCGCGCGCTGCCTGAAGCGTCAACACACGCGCCTCCACATGGTGCCTGAACGATCCGATTCATGCCCGGATCGCGTCGATTTTCTCCGCTAGTCAGTGCCGGAAGAACAGAGACACCGACGCGACATGGTTCACCCGCGTCCGCCCGCGGGTCTGGTCGATCACCTGATTGAGATAGCCGATCTCCGCCGTGCTCGCCCCGGGAAGGCCGACCTCCACGCCCACGAAGCTGCGCAACTGATCGAAACCGCTGCGCGCGCCCCAGTCGGTATCGTTGAATGCCACGAACGCTTCGGCATACACCAAGGCGCTCACCGCGTCACTGGCAGGCCTCAGCGGCTTCTCATAGCGCAGCATCTCGCGCACGCGCCAGCCCACGTCGCCACCGTCGTTGCGCCAGCGCTGCTCCAGCCTGGTTCGGGAAGAAAGCTCTCCGCCCCATGGCTTGCCGAGCGCAAGGTTCAGTTGCTGAAAGCTGCGTTCCTCGTTGATATCGCGCCCACCGCGCTGGGGCGTCTCGACATGGGCGAACCCCTGGTAGAGCGTGACCGTGGAGGACAATTTCCAGCCGATCGCACCGCGCAGCAGCAATTGATCGACTCGCGAAACGCCGTCGCCGAAGCGCGGCTGCAGCTCGGCGAAGTAGACCACCTTTCCCGCTATCGGACCCATCGCGGTCAGGTTCAGCCAAGCCTGCTCGTCCTGAATAGTTTCAGCGGCGGCGGGGAAAGCCATGGTGAAGAGGGATACGGCCAGCGCGCGCGCGGCGATCCGGGGGCGGGTACGCATAGCGATACGCGACTAACCAGGCTACGTGTCTCGAACATTGCTGGGCTGTCTCTCAGCCTTGCCGGTCAGCGGCAGAAATCAGCCCCGTCTGCTTCCAGGTGGAAGTGATTGCGATGCGCCGCGTTGTATTGCGGGCCCAAGGTGGTGCCAAAGCGCTTGCAGGCGCTGGCGTGGACAGTGCGCAGGAAGCGGCGTTCGGCCGGGGTGCCGCCGTCCCAGTCTTCCAGAACGGTAATCCGCCGTCCATCTTCCAGCACGAAACCGGACACGTCGATCGCGTTGGCGGTGGCATGGCCCGACATGCGACGGGTGCCCGCGATCGTGCGGCAGGAATAGCTGCCGAAGGTCTCGATCCGGGTGACTCGCGCGCCCAGGATCTGTTGCGCCGCGCGGTCCACGCCAAAGCGCGCCCATCCCGCGAACTGGGTGGCGACGTTGCAGGTCACCGGCCCCAGGTTGGCCAGGGCCAGCTGCGCGGAATCGCTGCGCAGGCTATCCAGCCGCACGGTGCCGACATTGCGGCAACCTCCGGAGAAGTACCGATCGGGCAGTAAGGCGAATCGTGCTTGCGCCAGCCCCAGCTGACTCAGGCACTGCCGCAATTCGGGCCGTGGCGGCGGCGTGCGCGCCGGGCCGGAGCGCCTGGGGGGTTCCCGCCGCGACCCTTTGGGAATGTCGATACAGCCGTGGAGCGTGGCCACGAGCGGCAGGAGCAGCAGGATCCGTCGCATCGCTACGGGTATCCCTCCATCGCGTTTATCCAACGTGAACTGACAGTTGGCACCCGGTCTAGGGCAGGGTGGGCCGAGGGGCGAGGCCAGTCGGATCGCTTTCGGCTGCAGAGCGGGGGATATCTTCCTTGACTTGGGTCACCCACGAACTAGACGCAGCGCCGGGCCACGCGGTCCCAACGCCGCGCGTGCTCTCTGTAAGGAGAGACTACATGACTGCACCTACCAAGCCGTTGGCTAAGCCGGCGCGCCCGTTCTTCTCTTCCGGTCCCTGCGCCAAGCCGCCCGGATATTCTCCCGAAAAACTCGCGACCGAATCGCTGGGCCGCTCACACCGAGCGAAGATCGGCAAGTCGCGCCTGTCGTACAGCATCGACCTGATGCGCGAAGTGCTGCGCCTGCCCGATACGCACCGCATCGGCATCGTTCCGGGTTCGGACACCGGCGCGTTCGAGATGGCGATGTGGACGATGCTGGGTGCCCGCCCCGTCACCACGATGGCCTGGGAAAGCTTTGGCGAAGGCTGGGTGACGGATGCGGTCAAGCAGCTCAAGATCGATCCCACCGTGATCCGCGCCGACTATGGCCAGCTGCCCGATCTGGGCCAGGTCGACTGGTCGAACGACGTGTTGTTCACCTGGAACGGCACCACCTCGGGCGTGCGCGTGCCGAATGCCGACTGGATCGCCGCCGATCGTGAAGGCCTATCCTTCGCCGACGCCACCAGCGCGGTCTTCGCTTACGAAATCGACTGGGCGAAGATCGACGTTGCCACATTCTCTTGGCAGAAGGTGCTGGGAGGCGAGGGCGGTCACGGCGTGATCATCCTCGGCCCCCGCGCGGTCGAGCGGCTGGAAAGCTACACGCCCGCATGGCCGTTGCCCAAGGTGTTCCGCCTCGTCTCGAAGGGCAAGCTGGCCGAAGGCGTGTTCAAGGGTGAGACCATCAACACCCCCTCGATGCTCGCGGTGGAAGATGCTATCTTCGCGCTGGAATGGGCGAAGGGCCTGGGCGGTCTGGAAGGCCTTAAGGCCCGCTCCGACGCAAACGCCGCCGCGCTCGACAAGATCGTTGCCGAGCGTGACTGGCTCGGCCATCTGGCCGCCGATCCCGCCAGCCGGTCGAAGACTTCGGTCTGCCTGACTGTCGAAGGTGCGGACGCTGACTTCATCAAGCAGTTCGCGGCCTTGCTGGAAAAGGAAGGCGCGGCCTTCGACGTCGCCGGTTATCGCGATGCCCCTCCGGGCCTGCGCATCTGGTGCGGCGCAACGGTGGAAACCGCTGATATCGAAGCACTCGGTCCGTGGCTCGACTGGGCCTACTCCACGGCGAAGGCCGCCTAACCACTGCTATTTGCCGTCGCCCCGGGCTTGACCCGGGGCCCCGCTTCCTTCTCCCCGCCCGCAAAGAACAAGCGGGATCCTGGATCAAGTCCGGGATGACGTGGGAAGGGTTACAGACTTCAGGAACACACCTCATGACCAAGCCCAAAGTGCTCATCTCCGACAAGATGGACCCCAATGCCGCGCGTATCTTCGAAGAGCGCGGTTGCGATGTTGACGTCATCACCGGCGAAACGCCGGAACAACTGATCGCCCGCATCGGCGAATATGATGGCCTGGCCATCCGCTCTTCGACCAAGGTGACTAAGGAAATCCTGGCCGCCGCGGGGAACCTCAAGGTCATCGGCCGCGCCGGCATCGGTGTCGACAACGTCGATATCCCAGCCGCTTCCGCGCAGGGCGTGGTGGTGATGAACACGCCGTTCGGCAACTCTATCACCACCGCCGAACATGCCATCGCGCTGATGTTCGCGCTTGCCCGTCAACTTCCAGAGGCGAATGCGCAGACCCAGGCCGGCCTGTGGCCCAAGAACGGCTTCATGGGCGTGGAAGTCACCGGCAAGACGCTGGGCCTGATCGGCGCGGGCAACATCGGTTCGATCGTCGCCAGCCGCGCGCTGGGCCTGCGGATGAAGGTTGTCGCGTTCGATCCGTTCCTCACCCCGGAGCGTGCGGTGGAGATGGGCGTGGAGAAGGTCGATTTGGACGGCCTGCTGTCGCGCGCGGACTTCATCACCCTGCACACCCCGCTGACGGACCAGACCCGCAACATCCTCTCGGCCGAGAACCTGGCCAAGACCAAGAAGGGCGTTCGCATCATTAACTGCGCGCGCGGCGGCCTGGTGGACGAAGCGGCGCTGAAGGCCGGGCTGGATTCGGGCCACATCGCTGGTGCCGCGCTCGACGTGTTCCAGACCGAACCCGCCAAGGAATCGCCGCTGTTCGGCACGCCCGGCTTCATATGCACCCCGCACCTGGGTGCCTCGACCAACGAAGCTCAAGTCAACGTCGCGCTGCAGGTAGCGGAGCAGATGGCTGATTTCCTCGTGAACGGCGGCGTCACCAACGCGCTCAACATGCCTTCGCTCAGCGCGGAGGAAGCGCCCAAGTTGAAGCCCTACATGGCGCTGGCCGAAAAGCTGGGTTCGCTGGTTGGCCAGCTGACGCGCGATTCCGTGCCGCGGATTTCGATCCACACCGAGGGCGCCGCGACCGAGCTGAACCAGAAGCCGATCGTCGCCGCCGTTCTGGCCGGCTTTATGCGCGTCCAGTCGGACACGGTGAACATGGTCAACGCGCCGTTCCTGGCCAAGGATCGCGGGCTTGAGGTGCGCGAGGTCAAGACCGAGCGTGAAGGCGATTACCACACGCTGATCCGCGTTTCGGTGAAGACCGAGGCGGGTGAGCGTTCGGTGGCGGGCACGCTGTTCAACAACGTCGAGCCGCGCCTGGTCGAAATGTTCGGCATCAAGGTAGAGGCCGATCTGAACGGCCACATGATGTATATCGTCAACGAAGACGCCCCAGGCTTCATCGGTCGCATCGGCACGCTGCTGGGTGAGAACGGCATCAATATCGGCACCTTCAATCTGGGCCGTCGCAACGCGGGTGGCGAAGCGGTGCTGCTGCTTTCGATCGACAGCCCGGTATCGGAGGACCTGTTGAAGCAGGCCTGCGCTTTGCCAGGCGTGAAGCTGGTGAAGGCGCTTTCGTTCTAAAGGGTTCGCCGCCCCTGCCGCGGCAGCCTTCAAGTCCCCCTCCCGCGTGCGGGAGGGGCTAGGGGAGGGCCTGTTTTTAAGCTACAGGCCCTTCCGATCACCTCCTCACGCAGGGGGACGGGGATCGTCGACAGCCACCTGCGGGGCAGATTTCCAGTGCACCACGATACCGATCGCGATCTTTTGCCCGAGGGACTGGGTGATCGTCTCCCCGCTCAAGCCGCCGCTGCCGGCCGCGTGCGGCGGGCGATGACCGATGCGTTCGCCAGCCACGGCTATGCCCGGGTTGAAACGCCGACGATCGAGTTCGAAAAGTCGATGGCCAGCCGCATGGTCGGCGTGAAGCCACGGCGTATGTTCCGGCTGGTCGATCCGATCTCGCTGCGCACGCTGTCTCTGCGGTCTGACATCACCGTGCAGATCGGGCGCATCGCCGCCACCAGCCTTGCGGCGCGGCCACGCCCGTTGCGGCTTTGTTATTGCGGTCAGGTCCTGACCATCAAGGGTGATGGCCTGGACCCCACGCGTGAACGGCTGCAACTGGGCGCCGAACTGATCGGCAACGACAGCGTCGCCGCCGCCGCCGAGATCGTCGCGCTGGCGATCGAGGCGCTGGAGGCAGCCGGGGCGACCGGGATCTCGATCGATTTCACCTTGCCCGATCTAGTCGACACTCTGGCGGCGGAGGCCCTTCCGCTGCCCCCAAGTCAGATCGAGGCTGTCCGCCGCGAACTGGATGCCAAGGACGCGGGTGGCCTCGTCGATGCCGGTGGCCAGGCGTATCTCCCGTTGCTCTACGCCATCGGGCCGTTCGACGATGCGATCGCCCGCCTGGCGGCGTTTGATGCCGGTGGCGCGTTAGCCAGCCGCATTGCCGCCTTGCGTGAGATCGCCGGACGGATCGGCGGTCGCGCCCGCGTCACGCTCGATCCATCGGAGCGGCATGGTTTCGAATACCAGTCATGGCTGGGCTTCACGATCTACGCCGCTGGCGTCCAGGGCGCGCTGGGCCGGGGCGGTACCTATCGCATCCTGGGTGAGGCGGCAGAGGGTGAGGTTGCCACCGGGTTCTCGCTCTATCCGGACCGTCTGATCGATCTTCTATCGGAAACGACCGACGAGGGGGCCAGCCTGTTTCTGCCGTGGGGTCACGACACGGAGACGGCCGCTCGCCTGCGCGCGATCGGCTGGCGCACCGTGGCGGCACTCTCGCCCGAAGACGATGCGCTGACGCTCGGTTGTAGCCATCAGCTGACGGGCGCAGAGGCCGTTCCGCTATAAGGCAGCCTCCCGCCCGCTTGCTCGTTATCGGCTGGAGTTTCAAGCAACAGGCGGTACGGCAATGCGAACGGCAATCGTCACGGGTGGTGCCCAAGGGATCGGCAAGGGCATCGTCGAACACTTGCTGGCCGATGGCTGGCGAGTGGTCGCGATAGATAGCGACGCGGAGGCGATTGGCGACCTTGCCGGCGAGCTGCCGGTCACAGAGTTGCTGGCGGTCCGAGCGGATGTCGGCAGTGAGAGCCAGGTCGCCAAGGCCTTCGATCGCCTGAAAGCGTGGAACGAAAAGGCCGGGGAGCCGGCTGGAATCGATCTGCTCGTCTCCAACGCCGGGCTGGCCGATCCGGTAAGCGGCCCGATCGAGGAACTGGACCTGAAGCGGTGGCGACAGTGGCAGGATAGCCACGTCACTGGTGCATTTTTGATGGTGCGCGCGGCCGTGCCGCTGCTGCGGATACGCAAGGGGGCGATCGTGCTGATGGCCTCGACCCGGGCCCTGCAGTCCGAGCCGGAGTGCGAGGCCTACGCCACGGCCAAGGGCGGCCTTTGCGCCATGGCGCATGCGCTGGCGATCAGCCTGGGCCCCGACATTCGCGTGAACGCCATCCTGCCGGGCTGGATCGAAACCGGACCCTGGCAAAAGGC
>NZ_CAXYKL010000148.1:0-5326 GCF_964277725.1 uncultured Novosphingobium sp.
GGCGAGGAAACGCTGGACGATGAATACGAACTGGCGGCCCACAGCGCGGCGTTGATCCGCTCGGTGTCGGAATTTCCCGCATGACACAATGCTGGGGGCCACTGGAAATCACGCCGGGGCTTTGGCGTTTTTCCCTTTGGGCCCCCGGCGCGGAGCACGTGACGCTGGAAATTGACGGAGCGGAACCCGTCACGTTGATCGGCGACGGTGGTTGGCTCCACACCAAAGCGCCCGCGCAACCCGGCACCCGCTATCGCTTCCGTCTCGCGGATGGTCTCGCCGTTCCCGACCCCGCATCGCGCGTCCAAAGCGGCGGCGTTCATGGCTGGAGCGTCGTTCCCGCCACATCGTACCCCTGGAAGTACCCCGAGTGGGCCGGCCGCCCCTGGGAGGAGGTCATCCTTCAGGAGTTGCACGTCGGGGCGCTGGGCGGCTTCTCAGGCGTCGCCGCCGAGTTGGAGCGGATTGCCGCGCTAGGCATCACCGCCATCGAACTAATGCCCGTCAACGCCTTTTCCGGCACGCGAAACTGGGGTTATGACGGCGTCCTCCCCTTCGCGCCTGTGGAGAGTTACGGCTCTGCGGAAGACCTCAAGGCGCTGGTGGACAAGGCCCATGGCCTGGGCCTGATGGTGTTCCTGGATGTGGTCTACAATCACTTCGGGCCGGACGGGAATTACCTTGGGGCCTATGCTCCGGACTTCTTTCACGCGGAGGTCGATACTCCGTGGGGCGGCGCTGTCGCGGTGGACGAACCTGTCGTCGCCGCCTTCTTCCGCGAAAATGCGCTGATGTGGCTGCGCGATTATCGGATCGACGGGCTGCGCTTCGATGCGGTGCACGCGATTGGCAACTCGGCGTTCCTGGATCAGCTTGCCGTCGATATCCGCGAAGCGCTGCCCGACCGCCATGTGCATTTGGTGCTGGAAAACGAGCATAACGAGGCCGATCGCCTCGCACCGGGGCTCTACGATGCGCAGTGGAACGATGATTTTCACAACGTCCTGCATGTCTTGCTGACAGGCGAAACGGATGCCTATTACATCGATTTCGCCGATCGCCCGGCGGAGCAGCTGGCACGCTGCCTGGCGGAGGGGTTCATCTACCAGGGAGAGCCGTCCACCAATCAAGATGGCAAGCGACGCGGCAGTGCGAGCGGGCATCTGACGCCCAGCGCCTTCGTGGCGTTCCTGCAGAACCACGATCAGGTGGGCAACCGCGCCATGGGTGAGCGGCTGACGCTCCTGACCAGTAAAGACAAGCTGCGTGCCGCCACGGCGCTGTTGTTGCTGATCCCGCAGATCCCGCTGCTGTTCATGGGCGATGAGACCGGTTCACACGCCCCGTTCCTGTTCTTCACCGACTTTCACGATGAACTGGCGGACGCGGTGCGAAACGGGCGGCGCAAGGAATTCGCCAAGTTCTCCGCTTTCGCCGACGAAGCCGCGCGTGAGCGTATCCCGGACCCCAATGCGCAAGCGACCTTTTCCGCGTCCCGCCCCGAACCGGGCCCCGATGCGGCGGAGTGGCAGGCCTTCTATCGCGGCATCATCGGCTTGCGGACCCGCCTGATCGTTCCTCGTCTGAAGGGAGCGCAGGTGATCGCGGCGAAGGCGGTGGGTGACAAGGCGGTCACCGCTGCGTGGCGACTGAGCGATGGCGCCGTGCTGACGATCGCCCTAGACCTAGGCGAGCATCCCGCGCTGCCGGACCATGCGGGTGAGCCGGTCTGCGCGGTGGATGGCCGGTTCGCGGCATGGTTCCAACCGGCATGACGCCCCTTCACGACCTGGCAGATGCGGTCGGCGTGGTGCGGGTCTGGGAGGATGCCCAAAGCCGCCCGCAGACCGTGGCCGACGCGGTGTTGAGGACGATCCTGACCGCACTGGGCTTTCCGGCGGCTGACGACACCGAGGTGGCGGCAAGCCTTGCCCGTTTGGCAGCCGAGGAGGCGCAGGTGCCAACTTATCTGGCGGGCGACGTAGGAGAGCCGCTGCCGTTGCCACACAGCCTAGCGGATGAAACAACTGCAATCTTATCGCTGGAAGATGGGCGCGAGCGGCATCTGGCCATCGCATCCGGTATGCTGCCCGCCATCGCCGAGACGGGATACCACCGCTTGCGGATCGCCGATGCCGAGCTGGCGCTGATCATCGCGCCGCCGCGCTGCCTGCTGCCCGCCGATCTGAGCGCTGTCGCCGCGTCCCGCATGTGGGGGGTCGCGATCCAGCTGCCGTCGCTTCGGGAACGGGCTACGGCCTATGGCGATTTCGCCGATCTGCGCCATGCCGTCACCCTGCTGGCGGGGCAGGGGGCGGACGCGATTGCGATCAGCCCCGTCCATGCGCCGCCGCCGAGTCAGCGAGCGTTCTACCCTTATTCGCCGTCCAGCCGGCTATTCCTCAATCCCGCCTTGGCCCAGGCTCCCGGCGGCAAGAGCGAGGCCTTGATCGATTGGTCCAGCGCGCTTGCCGCTCAGACCCAGGGCCAGCGGCAGGCCTTTGCGCGCCTGACCGAAACGGACCGTGCGCAACTGGAGCAGTGGGCGGTCGGCAAGGGTGATCACTTGACCCGCCACGCCTTGTTCGATGCTTTGGCACTGCATTTCGGCAGCGCTGACTGGCGTTCCTGGCCGCAGGATTACCGGTCTCCCGATGGCGTTCCGGTACAGCAATTCCCGCGTGAGCATCCGGAGGAAATCGCGTTTCACGTGTTCGGCCAGTGGCAGGCCGAACAGGCTCTCAGCACGGTGCAATCTGACGCCAAGCGCGGCGGGATGGCGATAGGGTTGATCGCGGACCTGGCGGTAGGCGTCGATCCCGGCGGCAGCGATGCCTGGTCGATGCAGGATGCGATGCTGACCGGCCTGACGATCGGCGCGCCGCCCGATCCGTTGGGGCCAGACGGACAGAACTGGGCCCTCACCAGCTTTTCGCCGCAGGGCTTGCGCCGCACCGCCTTTGCGCCGTTCATCGCGATGCTGCGCGCGGCCTTGCGCCATGCCGGGGGCGTGCGGATCGATCATGCCTTCGGCTTGTCCCGCCTTTGGGTGGTGCCACAGGGTGCCTCGGCCAGCGAGGGCGCTTATCTGCGCTATCCCTTCGCGGACCTGCTGCGCGTGATCGCCCTGGAATCGCATCGTGCCGGGGCGGTGATCGTGGGGGAGGACCTGGGCACGCGCCCGCCCGGCTTCGTATCGCCGGTGGCCGACAAGGGCATCCTTGGCATGCGCGTCCTGTGGTTTGAGCGGGACGAGGATGGCTTTCGTGCCGCCGACGCTTTTCCCGCACAATCCGTTGGCATGACCGGCACGCACGATACCGCCACGATCGCTGGATGGTGGACGGGCACTGACATTCAATGGAACCGCCGCCTGCAGCGCGGTGGCGACTGGCAAACCGAGGAGACAAACCGCATGGCCGATCGTTCGGCGCTCTGGTCCGTGATCGGCGATGATAAGCCGCTGCCCGCCATCGACGACCCCGCACCCGTGGTCGACGCCGCCGTGGCGCATCTGGCCAGCACCCCGACGGCGCTGGCCATCATCCCGCTGGAAGACCTGCTGGGCCTTGAGGAGCAACCGAATCTTCCGGGCACGATCGACCAGCATCCCAACTGGCGGCGGCGGCTTTCCGCGCCGCTGGCCGATCTGCTGGCCGATCCCAGCACCGCCCGCCGCGTCGCCAGCCTGATCGCCGCCCGCCCGGCATGAGGCCGACCGCCACCTATCGCCTGCAACTGCACGCGGGCTTCACCTTCGCGGATGCGCAAGCCGTGGTGCCGTATCTGGCGCGGCTGGGCGTGAGCCACCTCTACGTCTCACCCATCACCGCCGCGGCCAAAGGATCGACTCATGGCTACGACGTGATCGACCCCACGCAGGTCAATCCCGAGCTGGGGGGTGAGGACGGGCTGCTCAGCCTCGTCGCCACGCTGAAGGAGCATGGCCTGGGCCTCATCATCGACATCGTGCCCAATCACATGGGCGTTGCCGGGGATGAGAACCTGTGGTGGCTGGACGTGCTGGAGAATGGCGAGGGCAGCGCCTTTGCGCCGGTCTTCGATATCGACTGGCGCGAAAAGGTGGCACTGCCGGTGCTGGGCACGCCGCTGCCGCAAGCCTTAGCCGATGGCGCGATCAAGCTGGTGCAGCGCGGATCGGGCCTTGGCATTCAACTTTACGATGGCGCGATATATCCCGTTCGGGCCGATGACCCGGGCCTCGCCGGGGACCTTGACGATGCCATCGCGCAACACGCGCCGGATCGGGAGGAGGGCCGCAGGGCGCTGATGGCGCTGCTCGATCGCCAGTATTATCGCCTGATCTATTGGCGCGCCGCGAACGACGAACTCAACTGGCGGCGGTTCTTCTCGATCAATGAATTGGCCGGTGTTCGGATCGAAGACCCTGCCGTGTTCGAGCGGACCCACGCGTTGTATTTCGACTTGTTCCGTCGCGGATTGATCGATGGGGTTCGAGTGGATCATGTCGATGGTCTGAGCGATCCCGCCGGCTATTGCCGCCGCCTGCGCGAACGCTTCGCCGAGATCGCGCCGGATCGGCCTGCCTACGTCGTCGTCGAGAAAATCCTGGCGGCGGACGAACCCTTCGCCACGGACTGGCAGATCGAAGGCACCAGCGGCTACGACTTCATGCGCGAAGTGTCCGAAGTGCTCCATGAGCCTTCCGGACAGGCGCCGCTCGGGGCCTTGTGGGAAGCGGTCAGCGGCCGCAGCGCCGCGTTCGCCGATGAGGCGGTCCCCGCAAGACAGGACCTGCTCTCCTGGCAGTTCGAGGGCCAGCTGGAGGCTTGCGTGGCGAGCTTCTACGCGCTGGCGCTGCATGCGGGCGAGGGGTGGATCACGAAGGGCATGTTGCGCCGTGCGATTGAGCGCTTGCTCTGGGTATTCCCGGTCTATCGCACGTATGCCACCGCCACCGGCGCGCCTGATGCCGATGCGAAAGTCCGGGCCGAGGCGCGGGAGGCCGCGTTGCCGCTGATGCCTCCCGGCGAAATCCCCGTGCTGGACGCGGTTCTGGGCTGGCTGGCCGGAGATGGCGGAGCGCCTGCGGCCGACGCGGTGCGCCGATTCCAGCAATTGTCCGCACCGATCGCGGCCAAGGGCGTGGAGGACACCGCGTTCTATCGCCACGGCGTGCTGCTTTCGGCGAACGACGTCGGCTTCGATCCCGATGGCATGGCCTGCCCGATCGCGACGTTTCACCAGGCGATGCAGCACCGGGCCGAACGAACGCCGTTCGCAATGCTGGCCACCGCCACGCATGACCACAAACGCGGCGAGGATGCGCGTGCCCGGCTGGCGG
>NZ_CAXYKL010000149.1:0-4014 GCF_964277725.1 uncultured Novosphingobium sp.
GATGAGATCATGTCGCGCATCCTGTTTGGAAGCTCCGTGGCGAACCTCTCGGCGATCCAGGCGGTGCAGTTGGCGTCCTCGCTCAACTCTCTGCGTGGATCGGGCGGCGGGCTGAACCCGCTGGGCAAGCTGCGTTCGGCTGCCGGAATCGATCGCCTGCGCATTCTCGGACCCGACCAAACGACCGGTCGCGGAACCGCGCTGGCGGCGGGCCAGTATCTGACGGACGATATCTACGTGGAGCTGATTACTGACGCGCGTGGCTTCACCGCCACACAGTTGGAGGTCAGCCTCAACAAGTGGCTGTCAGTACTGAGCCAGGCGGGTGGTTCGGGCGTGAACAGCCTGAACGTCCGGATCAAGAAGAACTACTGATGCCCCGGCGATCACGGCGCACGCTTCTTGTCTCGGTGATGCTGCTGGCTGCGTTAGCAGCATGCAAGCGCGAGCCGACGTTCGACGAACGCTACGCCGGAGCGCAGAAGGCGATCCGGGAAAAGGCGGGAGAGTTGGACAAAGACATCGGCGAGCGGGAAAGGCAATCGCGTGAACTGGAAAGGGCGGCGCCCCAGCCACCGCCCTCTTAAAATTAATGCAATTCGTCAAATAGCTGACTTGGCGATGCCGCCCAGCGTGCCTGTTACTTTTTCTTGAGTTCCTCAGGCTTGTGAGCGGCTTTTGCACCGGTCTTGTCGCTCTTCACAAGATACTGCGGGTCATCCTTGGTGGCGGCGACCTTATGCTTTTTGATATGGGTTTCGCTAGTCAGCTTCTTTTCCACCGTGCCTTGGGTTTTGCCCTGGCTGGTGCCCCATTCCACCTTGTCGCCTTTCTTAAGCGTCTTGGTCATCGCCATCTCCTTCGCGAATAGCCGGCGCCTCAAAGGCGAGACGCCGCCACACCAGCATGTGCAAACCGTCTGGTGTTACGGAAGAAAGTGCACTGGACGATCGGCTGTTCCGCCCCCGCACCAAGGGGCAGGGCTGGCAGGGGCAAAAGTTAGCGGGTTGGCTGAACGACCGGGGTCGACGTAAAGACCGGCGGTGCGGAGCCGCGTTTTGGCGTTTCACTCGCGACAGCGGGATCGACCGGGATGCGCTGATCTACGGGATCTAATGTGGTCGTTTCCGCGGCTTGGCGGGCAAGCACGGTTTCCGTGGCAGGGGAGCCAGGATACGGGCAGTTGCGCGTAGCCCCCACTCCTTTGAGGAAGCCGCGTCGCGTCATTCCCGCCTGGATTGCGGCTCGAACGGAGCGCTCTTGCTTGTTAGCCCCGGAAATTTCGCGGATGATCGAACGGAACGGGATGAATGTGCCGACCGCCCATTGCGCGATCCGCCCCTCGCTGAGCCGAGAGCGCTGCTCTTGCGGCAAGTCGATATCGGGGCCGAGCATCGCATCCAACTCGCTCACCGCGGCGACGATCTCGCGGCAGGACTGAAGGTTCTGCAGCGAGTAGGGGCGCTTTTGGGCTTCTGCCAACAAGGCGGGTATCTCCGTCTTGCTGATGTTCAAGTCCGTCATCGGCGTCTTGGCGACATCGACGGCGTCGGGTTCGCGATCCGTTATCCGGCGGGGCTTGTCAGCAGCATTGGCAGATGACGCCAGCAGGATCATCGGCATCAGCGCGCATAGGGGCCGGCGCATCGTCATTCCTCGACTATTGCTTCAGGTCGGCGAAGGTATCGCAAGCTTCATCATTGCCGGTGTCGAGGCCGCGCTTCAACCATTGCATGCGCTGGGCGCTGGAACCATGGGTGAAGCTTTCGGGGGATACGGACCGGCCAGCATTGCGCTGGAGGGTATCATCGCCGATCGCGCTGGCGGCGGTCAGGCCTTCTTCCATGTCGCCGGGCTCGATCAGGTCGCGATGCTGGCCCGCCCAGACGCCGGCGTAGCAATCCGCCTGAAGCTCCATACGCACTTGCAGGGCGTTGGCTTGCGTACCCCCGGCCTGCTGCTGCGCGCTGCGTACCTGATCGGCAAGGCCGGTGAGCTTCTGGACGTGATGGCCATACTCATGCGCGATCACGTAATAGCGCGCAAAATCGCCCTTCGCCCCAAGCTCCTGCGCCATCTGATCGTAGAAGCTGGTGTCGATGTAGATGCCTTGGTCGGCCGGACAGTAGAACGGCCCCATGGCGCTCTGCGCGGCGCCGCAGCCCGAGCGGGTGCCGCCCTTGTAGAACCGCAACGTGGGCTGGTCGAACGGGATATTGGCCTTGCGGAACAGCGGCTCCCACGTCCGGTTAAGCGAATCCAGGGCGTTGCACGCCTCTACCGCGTAATCGCTGCGGTTGCAGATGGTGCGGGCGTCGCCTCCGGCAGGTTGGCTGGCGGAGGGCGCGGTCTGCTGAACGCCTTCGATCGCGCCGATCATCTGGCCAGGATCAACCCCGAACACAACCGCACCGATCAAGGCGATCACCAACGTTCCGCAGCCCACCGCGCCGCCGCCGCCGCCGGGGAAGCCACCACCGCCACCGCCTTCTGAAACGCGGATGTTGTCGGGGTTGAAGGGGTTCAGTCTCACGTAGTCAATATCCCCAGCCTTGGTGCCACCTCATGCCACCATGCCGGTCAAAGCCGTTTCGCCGGGGAATGTTCCTTGCGCTGTGCCCCGATGGAAACAGTTGGACGCATATCGCGTTTGCCAAGCAGCTTTACCTTCAACTCGACTTGATTTCTCCCGGTTTGGTCTCACAAAACGGCGGCATCGATCCTACAGGGGCGCAATGATCAGGGGCATCGTCAGTTCTGCCGTCCGCACGGCGCTGCACAGCGCTGCGCTGATGTGTGCGGCGACGCTGCCCATCTTGGCGACGGCCGCGCCAATGGTGTCACGGGCAGATCGCGAACTTGAGCAGCGGCTACTGGCGCATATCAAGGTGTTGGCGAGCGACGACTTCGAAGGGCGCAAGCCGGGCACGGAGGGTGAGGCCAAGACCTTGCGCTATCTGGGTAAGGAGTGGTTCGATATCGGGCTTGTCTCTGGCACCAATGATCCCAGTCACGAATGGTTTGCGCCGGTCACCCTGATCGCGCGCGAACCATCGGGTTATACGGCCCAGTTTACTGGAAACGGGCGGCGGCTCGGTTTGGCGCGGGATCAGATCGTGGTCCTGACCTCGGGCACTCGCAGCCTGCTTCGCGAGGCACCGCTGCTGTTTATCGGGAAGGGTTCTGGCGCAGAGCTTTCTCGCAACGAATTGGCGGGCCGGGTGGCGGTGCTGCTGGATGGCGATGCGCCGTCCGAAGGGCCTGATGTCAGCTTGCGACAAAACCAGTTGCTGGCGCAGGGGGCTTCTGCCGTGCTGACCGTCCTGGACGGCAAGCGGACTTTGGCGCAAGTCCGCGCGCATCGCCAGCGTACGGGATATGCGCTGGAGCAGGATACGACCGGCGGCGATCTGGAAGCCTTCATCACCAGCGAGGCGATGGCCAACCTGATGCGCGGTGCGGGTGGCTCTCTCAAGGGGCTGACGCAAGCTGCGGCGGAGCCGGGGTTCGCACCCGTGCCGCTGGACCTTAGCGTGACGCTGGAGGCCACGACGCGTGAGACCACGATCCGCACGCACAACCTGATCGGCAAGCTGCCTGGCCGTCATTCCGAAGGCGGGGCGGTGTTGCTGCTCTCACACTGGGATCATTTCGGCATCTGTGGCGCGCCTCCTGCCACTGACCTGATCTGTAATGGAGCCGTCGACAACGCGAGCGGTGTTGCTGCCCTGACTGAGATTGCCCGCCGTCTCTCACGCGGGCCGCAGATGGAGCGCGATGTTTATTTCATGGCGACCACGGCGGAGGAAGTGGGCCTGATCGGCGCGCATGCCTTTACCGAGAACCCGCCGCTACCGCCCGAGCAGATCGTTGCTGCGTTCAATATCGATAGCGTGGCCATCGCTCCCAAGGGCACGCCGTTCGCCATCGTCGGGCGGGGAATGACCAACCTGGATTCGCAGATCGAGCAAGTCGCCAAGGCCGAGCGGCTACGCATCGTGCCGGGCGACGAAG
>NZ_CAXYKL010000150.1:0-6904 GCF_964277725.1 uncultured Novosphingobium sp.
AGCTTGGGAACGCCCTTCCACAATGCAATAAGGATCAGCACGATCATCGATGCGCTGACAACCGCGACGGGTGGCGCGATGCCGAGCAACAGCGGCTCAGCGTGATGCACCTCGGTACCCGCGTGGGTTTCAGCAGCTACACCCGGTTCGCCGGCGACGGCGTGGGCGTCAGACACAGGAGCTTCAGCCATGAGCAAGCTTCTCCTTAACGGCCGATCGAACCGCACCATCATCGACGGTGATACCTGCAACCCGCGCAATCACATCGCGCGCAGCATCGGTAGCCACGTTCTCGATCTCGGCACTTGCGTATGCAAGGGCCTGAGCGATACGAGCTTCGGCCTCACCGAGCTTGCCTTCAATCACACGCTGGGCTTCGCCCAGACGCTTCTCAGAGGCAAGGGTCGCCTTGGCACGAGCATCGGCTATCAACGATTGAGCCTCGGCGCGGCGAGCGTTCTCACGCTGGCGCCATGCCTCTTCCTGCACGTCCGCCTCGCGGCGGGCTTGCTCCGCCGCAGCGAAATCGTCGGAAATCTGTTTGTCGCGATGGGCGACGGTGTCCATCACCTTGGGCACCATTCCGCGCCCGACGATGAAGAATGCCAGGCCGAAGAACACGACCAGCCAGAAAATCTGACTGGCGTAGAACTCGCCCAGCTGCGCAATCTGTGGCATCCGTCAGCCCTGTCTCGAGTGGTCGGAGATTACCGTAGCAGTCGAGACCGCCTCAGACCGAAGCGGTTCGACCCAGACGGTTCGCGCGATCAGGCGAAGATCAGCAGCGCGGCAACAACGAACGACAGCAGGCCCAAAAGCTCAGCACCGGCGAAACCGATGAACAGGCGGCCCTGCTGCGCGTCGGCAGCACCGGGGTTGCGCAGCGCGCCTTCGAGGAACTTGGCGAAGACCGAGCCTACGCCGATCGAGGCGAGGCCGCAACCGATTGCAGCGAGACCGGCTCCGAGCAGCTTTGCAGCATCTGCGTCCATGGTAGAAACTCCCTTTGGTAAATCGTGGATCGGTGAGGATCCGTGGAATGAAGATCAGTGCAGGTTCTCAGCGTCGTTCAGATAAACGCAGGTGAGAAGAGCGAAAACATAAGCCTGAATGCCCGCCACCAGCAGCTCGAGTGCGCAGATGCCCACCATGAGGATAAAGCTGGGCAGACCGGCGATCGCGAAAAGACCGATGTTGGCGTTGCCCGTGCTGATCACGAAGCTGGAGAGGACCTCAAGCAGAACGTGGCCGGCCATCATGGCAACGAATAGTCGCAGGCCGAGGCTGAACGGACGCACCAGGAACGAGATCAGTTCCACGCAGAAAATAAGCGGGATCATGACCACGGGGGTACCGTGCGGCACGAACAGAGAGAAAAAGTGAAAGCCGTGCTTCGCAAAACCGACGATGATGACGATCGCAAACGTGACGACAGCGAGAACACCGGTGGCCGAAAAGTGGCTGGTAAAGGTGAACGCGTGCAGTCCAATCACGCCCAGCGGCAGAAGACCAAGGAAGTTGGCGAAGAGAATGAACATGAACAGCGTGAACATGTACGGGACGTACTTCTTGCCGGCGGGCCCGACGTTGGCCGCAAGCAGCCCATCAATAAAGCCGGTGAAGCTTTCCACCGCCATCTGCCAGCGCCCCGGCACCAGTTGCCGCTTCATGCCGCCTGCTACGAACACCAGCATCAGCAGCGATGCCAAGGCCATCCACAAGGAGGAGTTGGTGAACGGGATATGGTAGCCCGCCAGTTGCCAACCCTCGGTGCCGAACAACGGCTCGATGGTGAACTGGTGCATCGGATCGACTTTGCCCGCCTCGGCTGCCACGTCTCGCCTCTTTACCTAACTATATGTGCAAGCGGCACCCTTTGCTGATTGCGAGCCTTGCGGCCCGGGCAATCAATCAGGGCGCCGGTTGGACATCCGGATGATATTTCTGAAGGCGACAAGTATCCCGAAGAACATCATCACCAACAGACCCCAAGGCGTAGTTCCGGCGAAATGGTCGATGACCCACCCCAGAAAAGCGCCGCCTACGATACCTCCCAGGAGGTCGGCGAGGACACGGTTGCCGGCACGATAACTCTCGTCCGCTTCCGCCCCTGCCACCGGCCTGGTACGCTTCTCTTCCTGCTCGCGTGCGACACGAAGCCGCTCGTCAAGCGCGTCAAGACGCGCATCTTCACCAAGAGGTGCTCGTGCGTCCGGTTCGTCGTTCATGTCAGCCCCTAATTCTCGCAGGAACTTGCGACACGCCCGACGGCCCGCCCGCCGTAGGCACCGGCCCCTTAGGGTGAGGGAAATTTCAAGTCAACCGGGGTGGTGGCGCTCGGGCGGGTTATCCCGGCCACCGCTATGCGCAACAAAAGGAAATCACATTAGCGAAACATCGCTCAGCATCGCGCCACGCCGGATGTAGCGATCGCGGATGGATCAGGGGCAACGCGGGTCGCGCTGCGGCGCGCCGCTGCCGCGTGTCTGCCAGCTGCCGTCGGGGGACTGGTACTTCTCTCCGGGCGCCGTACGAGCGATCAGCAAGCAACCCTGCGTGAAGGCGTATTCCTCCACCGTCGCATTCTGTGAGGCGGCCCGCTGAGTGTAGTTGGCACGACGCTGGATGTTGATCTTGTCCACAAGGCCGCGAAGGTCACCGCCGCCGCCGCTAACGACGCCGAGATAGCCGTCCGTCTTTTCACCCACCTGCCCGGCGGACCGCGCAGCCGCGTAGGCTGGATCACGATCGGCAAAGGCCGGTGCGGACAACCCCAGAAGCATGGCTCCGCCAAGGCCAGCAAGTGCGAGAGAGCGGAGATGCGATATCGATTTCATCAGAAAATATCCGGGTTGGCTTCGATGTTTTGCTTCACATCTTCGGCGAGGCGGTAAACGACTTCCTGTTTGATGTTGATATTCAACTCAATCACGATCGGCTTATCCGGTGCGTTGACCGATATGCATCCGCCCAGCGGCAACACGGCTGCCAGCAGAAGCATAATCGATTTTGCACGGCTCCCCGCCCATCCTGTTTGCTCGCTGCGTATATCAATGCGGTGCAGCGGATCGACAAGGCCTGTCGAACAGGAAGAGGTCATGGCATGGGCTCGCTTACAGTAGGCTGAATAGAGGGTTTTGCGCGATCAGCTGATGGCGTCGCATTTGAAGCGCGCGGCAGAGTCTTCCCTTTCGCATCGATCAGACCCAGCGTGCGCGGGTCTCGAACGTAGGCCGGATCATAGAGCGATTTGAACGAGGTGATTAGCTGGAAGAATGGTGCGCGTAAGTTTACGTTGAATTGGATCGGCAATTTGCCGATACGACGCGTCAGGAAGTTCTTCATTGCGCCCTCTCCCTGTGTGACGCCCGAAAAGCTGACGCGGGTCACGATCTCTCCCTGCAAGGCGCCGTCCATGCCGATCGTCATCTGGCGATAATCAAGCGATCGCAGGGTATCGAACGCGAAGTTCGCCATCGCCGAGAGGTCCTTGTACGTCAGCTCACCGACATAGGACACATTGCCGCCCGGTGGCCGCGAACGCAGCATGCCGCCTTCAATGCGCCCGCCATTCTTATCGATCACCAAAGGCAGCGTGCCATCGAACGTGCCCGTGGCGTTGAGGTTTGCCAGTTCCAGGCGCTGGACGAACAGCGCTGCATCCGCGCCGGTCACCTCCATCGTGTAATTCTGGATGGCATCGCTGCCGATGATCATCCGGGTAGGTTGCAGCTTCAATGTGCCGCCAACGAAAGGCCAGGTGCCGCCCTCGACCGATAAGACGTAATCCGGCTGCAGGGCATAGACGATCGTCCCGTCGTTCACCTCGATGCCAGGATTGATGGAGGCAACCTTCAAGGTTTGCCGCGGTGCCGTGACCAACCCCAAAAGATCGGTGAACTGGATCGTACCGGAGACGCCTTGGACGGGTCCGAAGGCGGCGGCGAAATCCAGTTTGTCCGTCTTGAAGGTGCCCTGGCTCGTCACCCCCGCCGGATCCCAATCAATTCTACCCTGCCCGCGCACCGTGCCCCGGGCATTGGCGATGACGCCCAGCGCGAGGCGGGTCAGCGTATCGGGCTGCAGCTTCTGGTCGAACGTGATGTCCTGCACCGCCAGATCAGCCGCGCCACGACCGCGGAAGAGATCGTGCCGGATCGTGGTCAGCAGGATCGGTCGGTCGCTGGTTGGTTCGCGCAGCAGCGCCTTTGCATCGATGATATTGTCGCGAAGGGAAAGGGTCGCCTCCCGCGCGATCACCGGTTGGAAACGATCGACCGCCTCCCGATCTTCCAGTCGAAACGAAGCGTCGGCCAGCGTCAGCGCGCCGCCGGCATAGCGCCACCGTCCGCGCACCTCGTGCAAGTCGAGTGGCACGGCGTTCAAGGCCACGTCCGAACCGTCGAACGTGCCGCCGATTTCGCGTCCGGCGCGCGCGGTCAGGTTGGCGATGCGGAACCGCGACGGCGTTGCGGTGGGCCCCAGGCTAACATCGACAGAGCGTGCGGTGATCACACCGGGATAAGCGAAACCCACCGGGCCCGAGGCAATGCGGATCGGCGTCTGTCCCAGGCGTCCTGCCAGATCGAGCGCGGCAATCCCGCCTGCTACCGACGCTTTGCCGCCGGAGACGGTAACCAGCGGACGGCCCTTCGCCGGGCACACCGTCAACTGCCGCCGATCGATCGACAGCGAAGCCAGCGTCAGCCGATCAAACCGTACGTTCGTGCAAGACCGCCACAAGGCCAGCCTGTCATCGTGCCAGCGGCCATCGACCGGGAGCATGAGATTGTAAGCGCGCCCACCTGGCAGGGCACCGCTGGCGATGACCCCGCCGGCAAAACCGATTGCGCCATTGCGCGCCTGCACGATCAACAGATCGGGTATCGCGAAGCTGGCATCCCCTGCCTGATAGCGAGCCATCTGGACGTGCAGCATCAGGCTGCCGTCCTTCGCACGCTCCATCCGCCCGGCGATGCGCGGCAAATCGGCACCGCCGGTGGTGAAGTTGCCCGAGATGTGAGGCAGTCCTTCGGGCCGTGCGAGAACCTGCACGCGCGAGGCGGCGAGCAGCGATGTGCCGTCTTGCCCGTGCAATCCGATTCGCGGCACGACGACGGACAACCCCTCCGCCCCGCGACGGACCAGGAAGCTGCCATCCAGCGTGGCATGCCGGGCATGGCGCGCCAAAGATTGGCGAATGCGGCTGATGAGCGGGTCGGAAAGTGTTCCCTGCCCTCCGCGCTGCGCTGCAAGCAGAGCTTTGTTGAGACCGAGGCCGGTTTCGATGCCCGCTCCCGATGCGTCGCCCTCTATCTGAAACCGGGAAAAGCCATTCGTTGCCCGCACTTGGGCGGAAACGCCGAGCCGACCTGCCCGCGCCGCGTCGATTGCGACACGTTCGCCGGTGGCGTCCACCTTGGCGTTCAGCACGCCCTGATGATAAGCGAACTTGACCTTCCCGCGAAGCTTGGCCGCCTTTGCCTGAGGCGTGATCAGATTCTGGGCTAGCGCTCTAAGTTCTCCCTCCCCGCCATCCAATGCCTGGGAAAGCGTGACTTTGGCCTGGATGCCGGACTGGCCTACCGAAAGGCCCTGCGCTGCGCAGGACGCAGAGCCGAGGCGGACCGGGCCGGCGAAAGTCGGCCGCTCTGCCTTGATCGCGACACGCCCGTAGAGGCTAAGGCTGCTGGCTTCGCAGCCCTGGGCCGAAAAGTTCGGTGCGATGGCGGCAACCTCACCCACAAAGCCATCGCGCAGCGCGCCCTTGCCATCGATCTTCACGCCGACCGTACCGTAGTCGGTGGCGATCCGCGCCCGACCATCCTGCACGTCAACATCATAGTCCGGTAGGCGAAACGGCGCCTTGCTGCCTGTGAACAACAACTTGTCGAGCGCGCCGAAGCTGGGTTTGCCGCGCACCACCGCGCCGAACAACCGAGGGCGAATCAGGGTGATCCGGCCAATACCTGGAAAGCCGAACCGCAGCCGCGTCGCGACGTGGACTTCCTCGATCGTCAGGTCAGGACGGCGCGGGTCGCCGATCACCAGGTTGCGCAAGACCTGCTCGTCAGGTCCGATCGCCGCGATCTGATATGTGGCGGGCAAGCCAAGCCGCGCCAGTTCGCCCGCCAGGTAATCGTCCGCGATCGACTTGCGGCTGAGCCAGCCATACAAAACACCGCCGCCCAGCAGAACGACGATCAGCGCCGCGCCCACGCGCAAACCCCGGCGGGTTCCGGGCCCTGCCGCCTGCTCCACGATCGCTGCTTCGTCCTGATCCGCCATTCGTAGCATCACTTGCGCTGGCGAACCTTGAAAGGCAATGAATTCCCCAGACCATGGCGAAGGACCCTACCCTGTTCGATGAAGCGCCATCGGCCAAGCCCGGCACCGATCCCAGCGGCCACCGTTCGCGCCTGCGCCAGCGCCTGCTGGAAGGCAACGACGAGGCCCTGGGCGACCACGAAGTGATCGAAATGCTGCTGATGCAGGCGGTGCCCCGGCGTGACATGAAGCCGCTGGCCCGCACGCTGATCGATCGCTTCGGATCGCTGGCCGGAGTCCTCACCGCCGATTCGCGCACGCTGGCCGCCCACCCCGGGATGGGAGAGGCGACGGCGGCGGCGCTGAAGATCGTCAGCCTTGCAGCGCGAAGGCTCGCCCGGCAGCGCGTTCGTGAAGAGCCGGTGCTAAGTTCCTGGCAGACCCTGATCGATTACCTGACCATCGATATGGCGCATTTGACCCGCGAGCGTGTGCGCGTGCTCTATCTCAATGCACGCAACATGCTGATCCTGGACGATCACGTGGGCGACGGATCGATCGACGAGGCCGCGATTCACCCGCGTGAGGTCATCCGCCGAGCGCTGGACCTGGGGGCGACGGCGCTGATCCTGGTGCA
>NZ_CAXYKL010000151.1:0-11188 GCF_964277725.1 uncultured Novosphingobium sp.
GCACTCCAGCGATATCGTCATTCACCTGCTGCGGCAGATCCTTCGCGGGACTTTCCTGCGCTTTCTGATCTCGATCCGGCACTCCGGGCATCCTCTCCATCAAGGCGTCCGGAGCGGCTCACGCGCCGCTCCGGAAAAACGCGTGCGATCAATTAGGCTGGAAACCGGCGGGAGGCACGGTCGCGCTGGGCTGAACGGTAGCCTGATCGCTCAGCGGCCCACCGGCGACTTGGATACGACGCGGCTCGCGATAACCGCCAGCCTCGTTCTTTTGGAAATAACGATACCCGGCGTAGCCGAGCGCGCCCAATGCTGCGAGTTTGATGAGCATGGCTCACTCCTTAATGTTGCGTATGCACAACGCACCGGACGCGAAGGAGGTTGGATCAGCTTGGCGCGCCTATTGGCCGCCCTGGCCTCTTTCAACCACATCCTGGCTTTTCTGCCCTCCGTCTGGCGCCGTCCAGCCCAGCCCCAGCGCCTTTTGCACCGCAATGTAGTCGATCGTTAGCTGCGCCCGCGCCTGGGATACCGCGCTGATGGCGGACAACTCCTGGCCCTCGATATCGAGTTGGTCGATTAGAGTGCTGGTCCCGGCCTCGAACCGCTGACGGTTTAGCGTCACCGCGATGCCGGCGCTGCGTTGCGAACGGATCAGGCCTGCCAGCTGCTGTCGCGTGGCACCGAACCGGGCCAGACTGTCCTCTGCATCCTGCAAGGCGGCCAGCACCGTCTGGCGATACTGCCCTTGCGCGGTATCCCGCTGCCCCTCCGCTTCGCGCACCGCGCCCTTGATCCGGCCGAAGTCCAGGATCGGCCACATCAGCTGCGGGATCAGCAAGGCCGCCAGCTTGTCAGGATCGAAGACATCACCGGGCCGGGTGCCGCCCAGCCCCAGGATGCCGGTGAAGCTGATGCCGGGAAACATGCGGGCCTTCTGCACGCCGATATTCTCGGTACTGGCTGCCAGTGCCCGTTCGGCGGAGCGGATGTCGGGACGCTGCGCGATCAGCGCTGCCGGATCACCGATCGGCACTTGCGCCGGCGGCGCGGGCACTGCCCCGCCATTGCCCAACATCGCGTCCAGCTCACCCGGAACCCGCCCGGTCAGCACCGCCAGCGCATCCTTATACATCGCCACTTGTGCAGACAGCGGGATATTCTGCGCGTCGGTCGATTCCTTCTGGGTCTGCAACCGCTCCACCATCAGCCGAGACGCGGTGCCAGCGGCGTAGCGCTGCCGGGTCAGGTCCAGCGATCGGCGCTGCTTCTCGCTGGACAAGGCGTTCAGCCGGGTCCGCTCCTGCGCATCGCGCAAATTGACATAGGTTTGTGCCACTTGAGCGCTCAGCGCCACTTGCGCATCGGCAAGGTCCGCATAGCGTTGCTCCACCGTCGCCCGCGCGGCGGATACGCGGCGCCGGCCCGCACCGAAGATATCCGGCTCCCAGGAAGCCGTGGCTCCGATGTTGTAGAAATTGACGGCAGAAGCATCTTCACCGCCGCTGTCCTCACCGCTGCCGCCGTCCGAGTTGCCGATGCCGGTACCGGGCAGCCGCGCGTGCGCATAGATCGCGGTGGCCGAGATGTTGGGCAACAGGTTCGCGCGACCTTGATCCAGCTTGGCGCGCGCCTCTCGGATCCGGCCTTGGGCGATCTCCACTTGCGGGCTTTGCGCCAAAGCCTCGTCCACCAGACGGGTCAGCGTGGGATCACCCAACCCCTCCCACCAGCGCGCGACGCCAGGAGCCGCCACCAGCGCCGCATCGCCCGCCCTGGCAAAGTGGCCGCGCTGCGTAGCCGCACTGCCGACGGGCGGCGGGCCATCGTAGCTAGGCCCCACCATGCAGGCGGAGAGCAGTGCCGTAGTGGCGGCGAGAGAGACCAGGCGGCGCATCAGTGCATCGCCGCCGCTTTGGCGTTGCGCGGCAACGGTCGCAAAAAGATGAGCAACGGAGCGACCATCAACGTCACCAGGCTCATCGCAAAAAATATGTCATTGTACGTCATCACCAGGGCCTGTTGCTGTATCTGTTGGCCGATCAATCGCATGCCCCCTTCCGCGCTACCGACGCTCTGGCCGACGCCTGCCACGTAATCCTGCACCGCCATGGAATTCGCGCTCAAAGATTCTTCCAGGCGGCGCGAATGCAGCCAGACGCGGTCCTGCTGCAGGATGGATATCCCCGCCAAGGCAAAGCTGCCGCCCAGGTTGCGCATGGAATTGAACAGGCCCGAAGCGTCTCCCGCATCCGCCGGGGGCACGGACTGGACCACCGCCTGGCTTAGGAACAGCATCGTCATGATCGAACCGACACCGCGCATCAGCTGCGAATCGACGAAGTCAGCGCCCACCGAATCGGCCGTCAGATTCGTCTCCAGATAAGCGCTCGTCGCCATCACCAGCATGCCGAAGCCCACTGCGAACCGGATGTCGATCTTGCGGATCAGGATCGGCACGAACGGCATCAGCAGCATCGCCGGAATGCCGGACAGCAGCACCACCTTGCCCGATTGCAGCGCATTGTAGTTCGCGATTGCCGCCAGGAACTGCGGGATGGCATAGGACGTGCCGTATAGCACCACGCCCAGCGCCATGCCCATGATGGCGACGGAGCTAAACTGCCGGTCCAGCAGCAGGCTCAGCTTGATCACCGGTCGCTTGGCGGTCGCCTGCCCATAGAACAGTAGCACGAAGCCGAAGATCGTCATCGCCGCCATCGCCTGGATCGTGGAGGAGGCGAACCACTCCTCGCGCGGGCCTTCCTCCAGGAAGACGGTGAGGCCACCCATGCCGAACGCCAGCCCGGCAATGCCGAACCAGTCAGCCTCCCGGATGAGATCGAGATTGGCGCGCTGAGAGGGTAACCCAGTCAGCAGCAGCACGATCAGCACTGCCGAGAGCGGCACGTTGAGGAAAAAGGCATAGTGCCAGCTGAGGTTTTCGGTCAGCCAGCCGCCGACCAGCGGTCCCAATAGCGGGCCCATGATGGCGACCACGCCAAACATCGCGGTGCCGATGGACTGCTGATGGCGCGGCAGGCGCTGGGCGATGATAGTCTGCGCGGTGGGGATCATCGCCCCGCCGGTGATGCCCTGCCCTACGCGGCCGATGATCATCATGATCAGCGAGGTGGACAGACCGCAGAGAATGGAAAAACCGGTGAACAGCGTCACCGAGATCAGCAGGAAGCGGCGCAAGCCCAGCAGACGCTCCAGCCAGGCTGAGAGCGGAATGATGATAATCTCCGCCACCAGGTACGAGGTGGCGACCCACGCGCCCTCGGTGCCGGTCGCGCCGATTTCGCCTTGGATCGTGGGCAGCGCGGAATTGACGATCGAGATGTCCAGCGTGGCCATCAATGCGCCCAGCGTTCCCGCCGCCACGGCCAGCCACGCGCCCAGATCGGCATCCGGTTCCGCGCCGGCCCCTCCGCGTGCTCCTACGCGCGCGCTCGCCTTTGCCGGTAGAGCGGCGGCCGCCATCTCAGCCGCCCTGCTTCTCTAGCCGTTCCTGCTGCTGCTCGATCCGCTCCAGATCGCCCTTGGCCCCGCGCGTATCCACGGTGACGGTGACCGACAGGCCGGGCACCAACAGCCGGCGCGCCGAGGGCGTGGCTTCGATGGCGATGCGCACCGGCACGCGCTGCACGATCTTGGTGAAGTTGCCCGTCGCGTTCTGCGGCGGCAGGATAGAGAATTGCGCGCCGGTGCCGGGCGATATGCTGACCACGCGACCGTCGATTTCGGTGCCGGATAGCGCGTCCACCTCGATCTTGGCGGGCTGGCCGGGCCGCATCAGCGCCAGCTGCGTCTCCTTGAAGTTGGCGGTGACATACAGTTTGTCCAGCGGCACCAGCGACATGAGCCGCGTTCCGGCCTGCACGTACTGGCCCGGGTTGACCGTCTTGTTGCCCACACGGCCGGCTGACGGAGCCTTGATCAGCGTGGCTCCCAGGTTGACCCCGGCGGCCGCCAGCTGGGCCTTGCCGCCGCGCACTTGCGCCTGCGCCTGCCGCACCTGGCTGTCGATACCGGCGATGCGGCGGCGCTGCAGTTCGACTGTGGCGACCTGTTCGCGCACTTGCTGCGCCGACTGCTCCGCGGCCAGCCGCAGTTGCGCCAGTTGCTGTCGGGTTTCGGCGCCACTGGCGGCGAGCGGCGTGTAACGCGCCACTTCCCGCGCATCATTGGCCGCCTTGGCCCGGGCCGACGCCAGTTGCGCCTCTGCCTGGGCGATGGCAGCCTGCTGTTCCGAGATAGAGGCGCGGGCACTATCCGCACTGGCTTCGGCCTGGGCGATCTGGGCGCGCACTTGCTCGGCCTGGGCCTGATAATCCCGCGCATCGATCCGGACGAGCGCCTGGCCTTCCTTCACGTCCTGATTTTCAGCCACCAGAACTTGCGAAACATAGCCGTTCACCCGCGGCGCGATCGCCACGGCATCGGCCATGATCGTGGCGTCGTTCGTTTCCTGGAAATACTGTCCGTAAGTCTTATACCTCAGGAACCACACCGCCCCGCCGATCAGTAGGACGGCCACCACCACCAGCAAGATCAACTTGGTCCGTGGGCTGAGAGACCGACGCCTCGCCGTCGCTTCGTCGACGTCCGTGGATGTGTCTGGGATGGCCTGCTCGGGCGAATTTGTATCGTCAGCCATGGAGTGGCGCAGAGCGATCGGCGGCCCGAGCGCCAAGGCCCCGGCATCCTGAAACAACACTCATTACATTCCCCACGCAGATCGTCCCACAAAGGCTTGCAAAATGCGTAACTACCTTAGGATGTTCCCTTGATCTACCGCAAGTTTGCTTGATGCGCCTGCAACCAACGATTATGCTATGCCTTAAAACAAGACAACCTTGTGAAGAGGGATGTTATGGAGAGAGTGGATCACCGGATTAACGCATGCCCGTTCGGGTTACTGGTAAAAGCCAGCGCGACGGCTCTTGTGATTTTTCTCGTCGCGCTGGCGCTGCTGGGCTAACCCGTTAACGGCCAACCCGTCATCCGGGATAGGGTGACTGCTTTAGCAATCCAGCCAAGTGTGCGGCATTGCCCGCAACCATTTTTGCCGTTTTCAGGACCTTCTCGGGCGTCTCGTCCAGATCCTTAAAGTCTACAGAGCCCATTGCTTCTCCTACCCAGTAGCAAGCGGCCACGGCGGGTATCGTCCAGCCCGTATCGTTCAGTGATTGAAACAACTGCGCAGACGAGAAATGCGCGCCATCTTCGTTGCCGACGATCGCAGCCACCGCCACTTTGCCGTAGCTGGGCATGCGGCCTTGATCGTCGGTCTCCGAAAGGAACGCGTCCATGCGTTCCAGCACGCGCTTGGCGACGCTGCCGATCTGACCCATCCAGATCGGGCCACCAAAGATCAGAATGTCATGCTCAAGGATCTTGGCGCGCAGGGCTGGCCACTCGTCCCCCTCGCCCTCGTCCGACGAGACCCCCGGCTTGATGTTGAGCGAGGCGACACGCACGGTTTCGGTCAACTCCACGCCCTTGTCCGCAAAGGCTTTCGCCAAAACCTCGATCATCTCGTCGGTAGAGGAGGTTTCCGACGTGCCGGACTTGAGCGTGCAATTGATGGCGATGGCTTTGAGCGACATGAACGGCAATCCTCTTCTATCTGACACCGCAACGCGCGATGTCATGCCTTGAGAACGCAAAAGGTTGTCAAACAGGTCCTGCCCGCAGGGGAATTGGCGAAGCCCGCTGACCCCGTCAGCTGTTCCCCACGACCCAGCACGCCAGCGCCATCAGCAGCCCGGCAAAGCGATTGGCGCGAAAACGATCCAGGGCATTGCTGCCATCCGCCGCGTCCAGCGTGAAAACCTGCCAGCCCAGATGCAGCGCCATCGGCAGCAAGGCGAGCAGCGCCAGCCAGTCCGGCCGCAACAGCCAGAACGCCATGGCCCAGCACGCCAGCGCTACCCCGTAGAACATCGTCACGCCGCCACGCACATGCGCGCCCATTCGCAAGGCGGATGAGCGCACGCCCACCAGCGCGTCATCCTCCCGATCCTGCAGCGCGTAGATCGTATCATAGCCGATCACCCAGGCGATCGACCCGGCGTACAGCAGCGCCAAGGTCGCCAGCTCATCGCCACGCACCTCCACCCAGCCGACCAGCGCCGCCCAGGAGAATACCAGGCCCAGCCATGCCTGCGGCCACCAGGTGATTCGCTTCATAAAGGGGTAGGCCGCCACCGGCAGCAAGCTGCCCAGCGCCACAAGCTGGGCCTGCCATCGCAATTGCAGCAGCACGACCAGGCCGATCAGGCACAACACCAAAAGCCATATCCACGCGGCCCGCTTGCCCACGCGCCCGCTCGCCACCGGACGTGATGCCGTGCGGGTGACCTTGCGGTCGATATCGGCGTCGATGATGTCGTTATAGACGCAGCCCGCGCCGCGCATCGCGATCGATCCCAGCAGCAGCCACAGGATCAGGCCCCAGCGCGCCTGGCCGCCCGCCAGCAGCACACCCCAGGCGCCCGGCCAGAACAGCAGCCACCACCCGATCGGACGATCGAACCGCGCCAGTAGCGCCAGATCACGCAGCCTGGGCGGCAATGCGGAGACGATGCCGCGATGCTCGGTATCGGGAACGATCTGGACCATGCGGCCCGGATAGCGAGATGCCGGGCGCGATGCCAGTGGCCTGCCGGTCAAACGCGCGCTTGCGCCTGCTGCCCCGCCCCCTCGCACCCATCGGATGATCCTCGACAGACGGGGATGATCGGGCCATGGACCGCGCTGAAATCAACCCAGAGACGCCCATGCCCGCCACTCCCGCTTGGCCGCCCAAGAGCGCTCCGCGCCTGTTCATCGATCACCCGCTCGCGATGGAAGCCTCGGTCACGCTGGACGGGTCGCAAGCGCATTACCTGTCCCGCGTCATGCGTGCAGGTC
This sequence comes from uncultured Novosphingobium sp., assembly GCF_964277725.1. NCBI lineage: Bacteria > Pseudomonadati > Pseudomonadota > Alphaproteobacteria > Sphingomonadales > Sphingomonadaceae > Novosphingobium > uncultured Novosphingobium sp. Next base: position 6,922 of record NZ_CAXYKL010000151.1, read on the forward strand.
CGGGCGAGGTGGTGATCCTGTGCGACAACCAAACCGGCGAATGGGCCGCCGAAGTGCTGGAAGCGGGCAAGCGCGGCGTCTCGCTGACTATCCGCCAGCACCTGCGCCTGCTGGAAGCCGTGCCTGACTTCTGGCTTTGCCCCGCGCTGCTGAAGAAGCCGAACTTCGATCTCGTGCTGGAAAAGGCCACCGAGCTGGGCGTGCGGCGTATCCAGCCGGTGATCACCCGTCGCTGCGTGGCGGACAAGCTCAACCCGGATCGCGCCCTGACGATCGTCACCGAAGCGGCCGAGCAATGTGCCCGCACTGCCCTGCCGGACCTGGCCGCACCCTCAAAGCTCGACGCTCTGCTGCGCGATTGGCCGGCCGAGCGGACGCTGTTCTTCGCGGACGAAAACGGTGGCGAACCCGCGGCGTCCGCGTTTCAAGGCAGCACCGGGCCCGCCGCGCTGCTGGTCGGGCCGGAAGGCGGGTTCGACGATGCGGAGCGCGCCGCGATCCGCGACCTGCCCCAGGCGCGTCCGATCGGATTGGGCCCCCGCATCCTGCGCGGCGAGACAGCGGCGATAGCCGGTTGCGCCTTGTGGATGGCGGTTGCGGGCGACTGGCAAAATTCGCTGGCGCGGCACGCATCGGTGCCCTAACGGCTCCGCCATGAGCACCCGCCGATGAGCACGCGAGAATCTTCGGATCGCGAAGATCCGGTGATCGAATCCATCCGCCAACTGGCAGAGCCGATGGCCGCCGGCGAAAAGCCGCGCGAAAATTGGCGGATCGGCACGGAGCACGAAAAGCAGGTCTATCGCCTCGCCGATCACCGTGCCCCCTCCTATTACGAACCGGGCGGCATTCGCGACTTGCTGGACGAACTGCGCCAGTTCGGCTGGACGTCGATCGAGGAAATCGGCCCTGACGGCACGACCAACGTCATCGCCCTCAAGGGCGCGGACGGCAATGTCAGCCTGGAGCCGGCAGGCCAGTTGGAGCTGTCCGGCGCTCCGCTGGAGACCCTGCACCAGACCTGCAACGAAACCGGCCGCCACCTGGAACAAGTGAAGGCCGTGGGCGACAAGCTGGGCCTGGGCTTCCTGGGCCTGGGCATGTGGCCTGACAAGACTCGCGCCGAACTGCCGATCATGCCCAAGGGCCGGTACGAAATCATGCTGCGGCACATGCCGCGCGTGGGATCGCTGGGGCTGGACATGATGCTGCGCACTTGCACCATCCAGGTCAATCTGGACTATGCGAGCGAGGCGGACATGGTGCAGAAATTCCGCACCTCGCTGGCGCTGCAACCCTTGGCGACCGCGCTGTTCGCCAATTCGCCTTTCACCGAAGGCCAGCCCAACGGCATGCTCTCGTACCGCAGCCACATCTGGTCGGACACCGATCCGCACCGTACCGGGATGCTGCCCTTCGTGTTCGAGGATGGCTTCGGGTACGAACGCTATGTCGATTACATGCTCGACGTGCCGATGTACTTCGTGTTCCGCGATGGGCGGTACATCGACGCCTCGGGCCTCTCCTTCCGCGATTTCATGGCGGGCAAGCTCTCGGTCCTGCCGGGTGAGTTGCCCCGGATGAGCGACTGGACCGATCACCTCTCAACCGCCTTCCCGGAAGTGCGATTGAAGTCGTTCCTGGAAATGCGCGGTGCCGATGGCGGTCCGTGGAACCGGATCTGCGCCTTGCCCGCCTTCTGGGTCGGCCTGCTGTATGATCAGGGCGCGTTGGATGCAGCGTGGAACCTGGTCAAGGACTGGGACATGGACGGCCGCGAACGCCTGCGCACCGAAGTGCCGCGTCTTGGCCTGGATGCTCCGCTTCCGAGTGGTGGCACGCTCAAGGATATCGCGAGCCAGGTGGTCGATATCGCCCGCTCCGGCCTGGCCTCCAGGGCCAAGCGCGACGCGATGGGCCAGGACGAGACGGGCTTCCTCACCCCCCTGGCCGAGATCGCGCAGAGCGGCAAAGTTCCGGCGCAACGCCTGCTGGACAAGTTCCACGGCGAATGGGGCGGTGACAGCTCGCGGGTCTACGAAGAGCGGTTCTGACGTCGGTGTCGCCCCGGGTCTGAGCCGGGCCGACGATCACTCCGCCGGTTGCAGCGCCATCCCACGCCCGCGCCACCGCGTGGTCCACGCGGTCAGGGGCCGGGTGATCGCGCCATTCTGCGACATCCAGGCATGGTACGCACGGTACTTGGCGTCTTCTCCCAGCAGATGCGCTTCCTCGGTCTTGGCCCGCCAGAAGTAGATTGCGCTGATCACGCTGAGCATCGCGGTATTGCGCGCAACGTCCACCAGGGATCCGTTGGTGACCAGGAACGGCAAAGTCGAAAACCACCAGAACAGGTTCTTCGAGAGGTAGGCCGGGTGCCGCGTAAACCGATACGGCCCGTTGGTGATCACGCCGCGATAGGTGAGGTTGGAAAACCGCAGGCCAAAGGCGAAGGTAGCCCAGGCATAGACGCCTGTCAGGAAGACCAGCAGCGCCGCCCAGCCCCACAGCAACGGCGCGCTTCCGGCCAGCCACTGCGACCAGTCCGCCGTCGCCGCCTGATAGCCCAGCACGTCCGGGCGGCCCATGATCCCCCACACCAGCGGCGGATAGCACACCAGCGCCGCCAGCCAGCCGGCCAGCAACGGATTGCCGCTACGGATATGGGCGTCGAGTGGGCGGAAGGTGAGCAGATAGCCCACGGTGCCGATCTGCACGTCGATCAGGAACAGCGTTTCGATCAGGATCTGCGCCAGCCGCACAGGATCGTGCATGATCGTGGCGAAGTCCGCGTTCACCACTTGCGCGAAGCCGGGCGGCAGGATCGAGATCATGAAGGCGCTGAAAAAGCCCTTGATCGCCCAGGCGCGCCAATGGGCCACGATCTTGGGTGAAGTCCAGCCCGCCTGCCCCGTCAGGAAGGCGCCGAAATGCCAGGCGGCATCGCGCGGCTCCACCAGTTTGCGGTCCAGCCACAAGACATAAGGCGCTGAAAGGATGAGCATCGGCACGGCAAAGGTGGCGATCACGTGCATCGCGAACAGGAACTGCCCATCCCAGTACCACCGGCCCAGGCAATAGAACGCGGCGATCCCCGCCCAGGTCGCCCAGTAGCCGGCCAGCTTGGTGACGGAATCGCCCAGCGTCTCGCGCAAGGGCCGCCGCAAAGACCAATCGATGCCGGTACTGGGCCGGCGGTGCACCTTGTCCACCGCCAGCGACCATACGATCATCGGCAGCGCGGCGAATAGCAACGCGGCAACGGCGGCATAGGGCCCGGATAGCGGCGCACGAGGGCCGGGAATGGCAAGGGCATCGGCCACGCTCGCCCAGTTGCGGCAGATCGCGATCCAGCCGAACAGGCCAAACACGCCGACTACGCCGACGGCGGCCGATACGTCACTTTCAGGATGGGCTGCCGGGCGGGTCATGCCGCCTGCGATAGCCCGGAAAGGTTAAGGGGCGGGAAAAGACCGGCAGGCCCGCCCCTTTAACGCGTCGGGTGTATCGACATTCCAACGATGGCGTGCCGAAAATGCCGCTATACCTCAGCGGTAAGCGCTGATGCGTCCGCTATCGTCCAGCAGATAAAGCGTCTGGTTTGCGACAACCGGCGCCAGCGAGATCGCGTTCTTCAGCTCCGCATAAGGCGTCAGGGTGCCTTCGGAAGGATCGGCATAGGCCAGTTGCCCTTCGGTGTTGGCCACCCACAGGCGATTACCCGCCAGCACCGGCCCCACCCAGAACACCGAGCCTTTACGCTTCTTCTCGTTGCGATAGCGCGTCAGCTGGTTCATCCAGCGCACCTTGCCGGAAGCCCGCGCGATGGCCAGCAACTGGGCGTGGTCGGTCAGCGTGAAGACCCAGTCTCCCGCGATCGCCGGCGTGGAGATACCCGCAAGGTTCAGTTCCCAGATGCGCTGGCCGGTGACCAGTTCATACGCCGCCATGCGGCCGCCCTGGCCCAGGGCATAGACGCGGCCGCGATCGATAATCGGATCGGCGTCCACGTCGGTCAGGCTGCCCACTTCGGTGGAGATCGAGGTGCGTGCCAACGCGTCGGACCACAACTGGCGGCCGTTCTCATAGCGATAGGCGACCAGTTCGCCAGACGAGTAACCAGCAACGACCGTGCCCTGAGCCGCAGCGGGCGCTGCCACGCCGAACACGCCCGATTGCGCGACGGAGGCGGACTCGTTCCACTGCTGCTTGCCGTCCGCGGTGTTGAGCGCGACGATCTGATTATCCTGCGTCATCACGTAGACGG
>NZ_CAXYKL010000152.1:0-2988 GCF_964277725.1 uncultured Novosphingobium sp.
CCGATAGCTCGGGCGGTGCGGGCATCCAGGCGGACATCAAGACGATCACCATGCTGGGCGGCTTCGCGATGACCGCGATCACCGCCATCACCGCGCAGAATTCGCTGGGCGTGACCGGCGTGGAAGCGCTTTCGCCCGAGATGGTGGGCGCGCAGATCGACGCCTGCGTGTCCGACATCGGCGTGGACGCGGTGAAGATCGGCATGCTCGGCTCGGCGGCGATCGCCCATGTCGTGGCGGACCGGCTGGAGGCATTGGGCGTGCCGGTGGTGTTCGATCCGGTTATGATCTCCACCAGCGGCTCGGTACTGGCGGACGCAGCGACAGTCGCCGCGTTCGAGCGCTTGATGAAGCTGGCCGCGCTGACCACGCCGAACGTGCCCGAACTGGTGGCGCTGGGCGGCGCAGAAGCGATGGCAGCGCGCGGCGTCACCTACCTCGCCAAAGGGGGGGATGCGCCAGGCGACATCGTTCACGATCGCCTGATCCGCCCGGGCCACGAGACGCTCGCGTGGAGCGCGCCGCGCATCGAAACGCCCCACACCCACGGCACCGGCTGCACCCTGTCCAGCGCCATCGCGACGGAACTGGGCCGCGGCATATCGCTGGTGCCCGCCATCGAAAACAGCCGCGCCTTCGTGCGAGCCGCGCTGCAAGCCGCCCCGGGCTTTGGCGCAGGCCATGGGCCGATGGGGCATCAGGCGGTTCGTTGAAGCGGGGTGAGGTCTGTTTGCGCCCACTTGTAGTCATTGCGTGGTGACATGGCACGGCGCTTACAGTTATAATATGGCATGCACGGATTGCCTGCGATTGCTTGGATATGGACCGCTGGCATTGTTGTCACTCTGGGTGTGTTTTTCTGCGGCTTGATATTGTGGACCAGAAAGCGGAACACCTTTGGTCTTCAAAGACGATCTGAAGTGGTCTTATTCTGGATCGTGGCGGTCACCATCGGAAGCTGGCTGCTCTTTTTACGTGCTGACGCGGAAGCCTCAGCTATCCACCGGCAGAATATAGGCATCCCGATCATCTACTTTTACTTTTGGCTGCTTGCAGTTGCACCTGCGCCATTGTTCGGGTTTGCCCTTTCTCGCGTATTTAAAAGAGAAGCGTCATAGGTCCGCTCTCCACCCAAGTTCCCCACTCAATCCCGGATCAAGCCTGTCAGCGTCTCGATCCGGTCTGCTTCGTGGGCGGGTTTGTCGGTGCGGATGCGGTTGATGCGGGGGAAGCGCATGGCGACGCCGGACTTGTGGCGCTTGCTCAGGTGGATGGAATCGAACGCGATTTCCAGCACCAGTGAGCGCTCTACTTCTCGGACCGGGCCGAACCGGTTGAGCGTGTGCTGGCGCACGAACTTGTCGAGCATTTTAAGCTCCTCGTCGGTGATGCCCGAATAGGCCTTGCCCACCGGCAGCAGCTCCGCGCCCTGATCGGGATCGCCGTCCCAGCAGCCGAAGGTGTAATCCGAATAGAACGAGGACCGCCGCCCGCTGCCGCGCTGGGCGTACATCATCACGCAGTCGACCAGCAACGGATCGCGCTTCCATTTGTACCATAGCCCCGTGCGGCGCCCTGCGATGTACGGGGAATCGCGGCGCTTGAGCATGACGCCCTCGATCGCGTCGTCGCGCGTGCGTTCGCGAATGCGGGCGAGATCATCGAGCGTCGCCGCCTTTATCACTTGGCTCAAGTCGAAGTCGTCCGGATCGAGGCGCGGCATCAGCGCTTCCAGGTGTAAGCGCCGCTGCTCCCAGGAAAGCTCGCGCAAGTCCTCGCCATCGACGATCAGCGCGTCATAGAGCCGCACGAAGGCCGGGTACTCCGCCAGCATCTTCTTGCTCACCACCTTGCGGCCCAGGCGCTGCTGCAGCGCGTTGAAGCTGGCCGCACCGCCTTCTTCCCCGCCCTGATGCGAGCCGCGCACCAGCAGTTCGCCGTCCAGCACCGCCGCGAACGGCAGCGAGGCGGCGACTTCGGGGAACGTGGCCGAGATATCGTCGCCCGATCGGGAATAGACGCGCGTCTCACCGGTGCCGTCCGCCTTGTCGGCGCGGACCAGCTGCACGCGGATGCCGTCCCATTTCCACTCGGCGGCGTAATCGGCCATGTCGACGATCGTCTCTTCGAGCGGATGCGCCAGCATGAACGGGCGGAACAGCGGAATCCCCTCGGACGAAGGCGCATCCTCGCCATGCGCGGCCCAGGCGAACAGCGGCTGATAGGGCGGGGTCTGGCCGTGCCAATGCTCCTCCACCTCTTCCACCGTGACGCCGAACGCCTGCGCGAACGCGGTCTTGGCGAGGCGTGAGGAGATGCCGATCCGCATCGCGCCAGTCGCCATCTTGAGCAAGGCGTAGCGGCCGTCGGAATCGAGCCGGTCCAGCATGCGCGGCAGTTCGGTAACGACGGTGGCGCGGGTCATCGCGGCCAGTGCATCGACCGCCTCGGTCACGGTGGGCGGGGTGGGGGGCGTGTCCGGTTCGGGCCATAGCAGGCTGGCGGTTTCGGCGCTGTCCCCCACGAAATCGCGGCTGAGGGCGTAGAGGACAGGGTCCACCCGCTCGCTCAGCAGATTGCGGATGGTGGAGGACTTCACCGCCGGAAAGTCGATCCCGTCGGTCAGCGCGGCCAGCGCCCAGCCGCGATCGGGGTCCGGCGTATCGCGCAGGTAATCGGCCAGTAGCTTGAGCTTGGCGTTGCGGCTGCGGGTATAGACAAGCGCATCCAGGAGGGCGGCGAACTCCTCCATCAATCGTCCTCGTCCTCGTAGCCCACGAGGGCCAACGCCTTGGCGCGCCGCTGGTGTAGCTGGCACCAGCGCAGCATCGCTTCTTCGCGACCGTGCGTGATCCAGGTTTCGTAGGGGTTCACGTCCACCACCGTCTGCGTCAGCTCGTCCCAGTCGGCATGGTCGGAGATGACCAGCGGCAGTTCCACCATGCGCTGGCGGGCGCGTTGGCGCACCCGCATCCAGCCGGACGCCAT
>NZ_CAXYKL010000153.1:0-15370 GCF_964277725.1 uncultured Novosphingobium sp.
CGCCTAACTCGGCGGGCGGCAGATCGTTGAAACCGAAGCTGACGGCAACACACGGCAGCCCGGCGGCACGGGCTGCACCCGTATCATACGTAGTATCGCCCACGTAAGCCGCCCGCCCGGCAACGCCCCGCCGCTGCATCTCCAGCAAAGTGTCCGGGCGCGGCTTGGCCGTGTTCGGCCCCAGGCTGTCGCCGCCGATGATGGTATAGAACCTATCCGAAAGGCCCAGTTCGCCCAGCAGCTTGACCGCAAGGTGCTCCAGCTTGTTGGTCACCAAAGCAAGCTGCACCCCGCGTGACGCCAGCGAGTCCAACATCTGCGCCCCGCCGGGATACAGCTTCGTCTCGATGGCGATATGCGCTTCGTAATATTCCAGAAGCCGGGGAAACAGTTCGTCGATCCGGCTGGCCTGCAAGGCCCCGCCCGTCACCTCCAAAGCTTTCGCCAGCATCTTGCGCGATCCGCCGCCGACCAACGGGCGTACCTCATCCACCAGGATAGGCGCGCGGCCTTCCAGCCCGATGGTATAGTTCACGGCTCCGGCCAGATCGCCCAGGGTGTTCAGCAACGTACCGTCAAGGTCGAACCCGACGATTGCAAAAGGGAAGTTCGTCATCGCGACCGCACGTGCGCGCTTGTGGTGGAATCCGCAAGCATTTGCTGGCACACGCCGGGCATGACACCTTCCGTTTCGCAGCCGGTCAGCCCCCCCCTTGCCATCGTGATTCTCGCCGCCGGTAAAGGCACGCGGATGAAAAGCGATCTGCATAAGGTGCTGCATCCCATCGCCGGCCGGCCGATGCTGGAACATTTGCTGCACAGTGCGGCTCGGCTCGATCCGCAGGTTCAGGTCGTCGTCGCCGGGCATGGCCGCGATCAGCTGGAAACCGCCCTGGCGGGCCGCGCCGTGATCGCCCTGCAAGAGCCACAGCTGGGCACTGGGCACGCCGTCGTGCAGGCACGGCAAGCGTTGGAAGCCTTTACCGGCGATATTCTGATTCTTTACGGTGATGTCCCCTTCGTTTCCGAAGTAACGATGCGGTCCATGCTGGATCGCCTGCACCAAGCCGATGCCCCGCCAGTGGTGGTGCTGGGGTTTGAGCCGGACGATCCCCTGCAATACGGACGCATCGTCGCCGAAGGTGACCGGATCGACCGCATGGTCGAACACAAGGACGCTACCGAGGAAGAGCGTCTGGTCGGCCTGTGCAACTCTGGCCTGATGGCGGTACGCAGCCAGGACCTGTTCGCGCTGCTGGACCGCGTCGGTAACGACAACGCGCAGGGCGAATACTACCTTACCGACATCGTCAATATCGCCAATGGCGATGGGCGCGCTTGCGCTGTCGTCATCACCGACGATGCTGACGAGGTTGCGGGTATCAACGCTCGCGGGGAGTTGGCGCAGGCCGAGGCACGCTGGCAGGCGCGGCGGCGTCAGCAGGCGATGGCGGATGGAGCCACGCTCGTCGCGCCAGAAACCGTGTGGTTTTCCTGGGACACGAAGATTGGTCGCGATGTCACCATCGAACCGAACGTGGTGTTCGGCCCGGGGGTGACGATCGCGGACGGGGTCACCCTTCACGCCTTCTCGCACCTCGAAGGCGCCACGCTGGAGGCCGGCGTCTCGATCGGCCCTTATGCGCGCCTGCGGCCAGGCGCCGTGTTGAAAGCCAAGTCGCGCGTCGGCAACTTCGTAGAGATGAAGAACGCCGTGCTGGGCGAAGGGGCCAAGGCGAATCACCTGACCTACCTGGGCGATGCCGATGTCGGACCTGGCGCGAACATCGGCGCAGGAACCATCACCTGCAACTACGATGGCTATTTCAAGCACCGCACCGTGATCGGCCCCCGCGCCTTCATCGGTTCCAACAGCGCACTGATCGCGCCAGTCCGCATCGGCGCCGATGCGATCGTGGGTGCCGGCAGCGCCGTGAGCCGTGACGTGGCAGATGGTGAATTACGTCTGGTACGGGCAGAGCAATTGGTGAAGCCAGGCTGGGCAGACAGCTTTCATGACGCTATGAAGAAGAAAAAGGCTGATCGATCAAAGCCCTGACACCGTTTTCTTCCAAGCAAGGATACGTTGATGAGCAACAGTCCATGGCAACATACTCGCTGCAACTCTGACAGTGATGACGTCGATTTTGAGATCAAGGGTCAGGAACTGCAGTTTGTAGAGATTGAGCTGGATCCGGGTGAGAGCGCCGTCGCGGAGGCCGGCGTGATGGTTTGGAAAGACGCCAGCATCGATATGACGACGGTGTTCGGTGACGGCTCGTCCGGGCAGGCCGGAGGCGGCTTCATGGGCAAGCTGCTGGGAGCCGGCAAGCGCCTTGTCACCGGGGAAAGCCTGTTCACTACCGTCTTCACCCACCAGGGCCGTGGCAAGGCGCGCGTCGCCTTTGCCTCACCGATCCCCGGCTCGATCGTGCCCTTGAAGCTGGACACTTTGGGCGGACGCCTGATTTGCCAGAAGGACGCTTTCCTTTGCGCCGCACGGGGCGTGCAGATCGGAATTCACTTCCAGCAAAAGATCATGACCGGCCTGTTTGGCGGCGAAGGCTTCATCATGCAGCGCCTGGACGGCGATGGCTGGGTCTTCGTGCAAATGGGCGGCACCGTGATCGAGCGAGAATTGGCACCAGGAGAGGAACTGCACGTCGATACCGGCTGCGTCGCCGCGTTCACCGCCGATGTGGATTTTGACGTGATCCGCGCCGGCTCCATCAAGTCGATGTTCTTCGGCGGCGAAGGCGTGTTCTTTGCGCGGTTGCGCGGGCCTGGAAAGGTCTGGATTCAGTCGTTGCCATTCTCCCGCCTCGCAGGTCGAATGCTGGCGGCCGCCATGCCTTATGGCGGGCAGAACCGGGGGGAGAGCACTCTGCTCGGTCTCGGCGCGATGGGCGGCCTCGGCGCGATGATCAGCGGCGACGATTGAGCGCGATTAGTTTCTCACCGTTGTAATCGTATCGTAAGCTTGCGGATGGGCGGCAGACCCTACACCTTTGATCAGGATTCTCCGGCTATCGTTCGGCCGAGCAATCTCGTCTGAATTTGATCCCATTCAAGTGAAAGCATCAGCAGCATGTGCGGCATCATTGGCATCGTCGGCAAGGAAGACGTGGCGGATCGCCTCGTCGATGGACTTCGTCGCATGGAGTACCGGGGCTACGATAGCGCCGGGATCTGCACGATCCACGATGGCGAGCTGATCCGTCGGCGTGCGCAGGGCAAGCTACAGAACCTGGTAACCGAGCTTGCTCATAACCCGGCATCTGGCCTGACCGGGATCGCACACACGCGCTGGGCCACGCACGGCGCACCGACGGCGGCGAACGCCCATCCTCATGCAACGTCTGAACTCGCACTCGTACACAACGGTATCATCGAAAACTTCAAGCCGCTGCGTGACAGCCTTGAGGCGCGAGGCCGGCATTTTGAGAGCCAGACCGATACCGAGGTCGTAGCTCACCTGATTTCTGAGCTTGTCGAGGGCGGCCTGTCGCCCGAGCAGGCGGTGCGCGAAGCCCTGCCGGAACTGCGCGGGGCCTTTGCGTTGGCTATCGCATTCAAGCGCTTTCCGGACATGCTGATCGGGGCTCGCCTCGGCTCACCGCTCGTGGTCGGTTATGGCGATGGCGAGACGTATCTCGGCTCGGACGCACTCGCCCTGGCGCCGCTCACCCAGCGTATCAGCTATCTTGAGGAAGGTGATTGGGTCGTCATCACCCGCGAAGGCGCGCAGGTCTATGATGCGTCGAACCACGCCGTAGAGCGCGAGATCGTCGCATCTGGCGCCTCGGCCGTCGCGATCGAGAAGGGCAATTATCGCCACTTCATGCAGAAGGAAATCTTCGAGCAACCGACCGTGGTGGCGCAGACCCTTCGCAGCTACATTCATCAGGTCGATCAGTCAGTCGCATTGCCCCAGATCGACTTCGACTTGTCCCGCATCAATCGAGTCACGATCGTCGCTTGCGGTACCAGCTACTATGCCGGGATGGTGGCGAAATACTGGTTTGAGCAATTCGCCCGCCTGCCGGTCGACATCGATGTCGCTTCCGAGTTCCGTTATCGCGATCCGGTCTTGGAACCGGGCGGCCTGGCACTGTTCATCTCGCAATCCGGCGAGACGGCCGACACTCTGGCCGCTCTGCGCCATTGCAAGGCGGCTGGGCAGACCATTGCCGTCGTAGTCAACGTGCCGACCAGTTCGATGGCCCGCGAGGCCGACTTGCTGCTGCCAACCCATGCCGGGCCCGAAATCGGCGTTGCCTCGACAAAGGCATTCACTTGTCAGCTCGCCGTGCTGGCCGCGCTCGCCGCGCATTTGGCGGTGAAACGCGGACGCATCGATCGCGAGGAGGAGATCGCGATCGTGCGCCATCTGGTGGAAACGCCGGCCTGCTTGAACGCGGCCCTCGCTTTCGACGAAGAGATCTTCTCGATGGCGCACCTCATCGCTCCCGCCCGGGACGTGCTCTATCTCGGCCGCGGCCCGGACTATCCCCTGGCATTGGAGGGAGCGTTAAAACTGAAGGAAATCAGCTATATACATGCAGAAGGTTATGCTTCGGGTGAGATGAAACATGGCCCTATCGCGTTGATAGACGAAGCCGTGCCGGTGATCGTCCTGGCGCCGTCTGGCCCGCTATTCGAAAAGACCGTGAGCAACATGCAGGAGGTGCGAGCGCGCGGCGGCAAGGTTGTTCTGATTTCGGATGCCGACGGCATAAAGGAAGCGGGCGAAGGCTGCATCGCCACGATCGAGATGCCCAAGGTGCATCCGCTCATCGCCCCTCTGGTCTATGCCGTTCCGGTGCAGTTGCTGGCCTATCATGTCGCCTGTGTGAAGGGCACGGATGTGGACCAGCCCCGCAATCTGGCGAAGAGCGTCACGGTAGAGTGAGGACTTAGGCGCGGCTGCAAGGCCGCGCCCAGCGTTTCTCAGGCGGCAACCAAGCCCTTGATCGCGCTTTCGAACAGGGCGCGACCATGGTCGCCACCATGCGCCGCTTCGATCGCTCTTTCAGGGTGGGGCATCATCCCAAGGACATTGCCGGCATCGTTTAGGATACCCGCGATGTTTCGTGCCGATCCATTCACATCCTCAGCATAACGGAACGCCACGCGGCCTTCACCCTCCAGGCGGTCGAGCGTCTCTCCGTCAGCGTAGAAGTTGCCATCGTGATGCGCGACGGGAATGCGGATGGTCTCGCCCGCTTCGTAGCCTGCCGTGAACAAGGACTGCGCATTCTCGACGGTCAGGCTCGCCTCGCGGCAGACGAAGCGGATGCCCGCATTGCGCAGCAGCGCGCCCGGCAGCAAACCGCTTTCGGTCAGTACCTGAAAGCCGTTGCACACGCCCAGCACCGGCACGCCCTGCCCGGCCGCCTTGATCACGGCTTGCATGATCGGCGAGCGCGAGGCGATCGCACCACAGCGTAGATAATCGCCGTAGGAAAAGCCGCCGGGGAGCGCGATGAAGTCCAACCCCTGCGGCAGATCGGCATCACCGTGCCACACACGCGTCGGTTCGGTGCCCGACACCTTGTGCAGGGCGTCGAACATGTCCCGGTCGCAATTGGAACCAGGGAACGTGATCACCGCCGAGCGGAACCCGCTCACGCCTGCAGCTCCGGCGCGGCGACCTTTTCGATGCGGTAGTTTTCGATCACCATATTGGCGAGCAGCTTGCGGCACATCTCGTCAAGATCGGCGTCCGTCACACCGTCCGCCACGTCCAGCTCGATCAGCCGGCCCGCGCGAACATCGTTCACACCGGTAAAGCCCAGTCCTTCCAGCGAATGGTGGATGGCACGCCCCTGAGGGTCGAGCACACCGGGCTTGAGGCTGACATGGACGCGCACTTTCATCGCCGGGCCTTTCGCATGGGCGTGGATCGAGGTGCCTATGCCCCCACTCATGATTCGGAGCAAGCTGCACCCCAAAAAGGACAAGCTTCGATTGAAGCGGCCTCAAGGCTGTGTCACCGCTACGGACATGATCGCAAGCTTTGCAGGCCAGGTCGCCATCGTCACCGGAGCAGGCAATGGCCTCGGCCGAGCCTATGCGCTCGAACTGGCACGGCAGGGAGCGAAGGTCGTGGTCAACGATCTAGGAGTTGCCCGCGACGGAAGCGGCGGGTGGCTATCGGCTGATGCAGTAGTTGACGAAATCCGCAGTAACGGCGGCGAGGCGATGGCCGATGGCGGTGACGTTTCCGACTTTACACAGATGGAAGCGATGGCGGCCCGCGTGCTGGAGCGATGGGGCGCGATCGACATCCTGATCAACAACGCCGGTATCCTGCGTGATCGCACGTTCGCCAAGATGGTGCCTGCGGACTTCGAAGCCGTCTTGCGCGTCCATCTGCTCGGATCGGCGTTCGCAACCAAGGCGGTTTGGGAGACGATGCGAAGGCAGCGACGCGGCCGCGTTCTGATGACGACATCGGCGTCCGGACTGGGCGGGAACTTTGGGCAGGCGAACTATGCTGCGGCCAAGGCGGGCATCATCGGCCTGGCCAAGACGCTCCATCTGGAAGGCGCGAAGTACGGGATCCGAGTCAACTGCATCGCCCCAGCGGCAGGCACTCGTATGACGGAGGATATCCTGCCGGAAGAGGCGTTCCAGGCATTCCATATGGACGACGTGGTGCCCGCCGCGCTGTTCCTGGTTTCCGATCAAGCCCCGGGAGGCGCCGTCGTAGGGGCCGGCGGCGGGATCGTGCAGGGCTGCTGGCTGACGATGGGCCAAGGCGTCCTACTGGAGCAGCACGAGCGAACCGTGGACGGGGTTGCCGCCAACTGGTCTCGGATCATGGCGCAAGCACCCGGCGTGCCGCTAAACAACGGGATGGAGCAGACCTATCGCGGGCTGGCGATGATCAATCCGCCAAAATCGCCGCCGCGTTAATCGTCCACGACCTTGAGGAGCCTTCGCTCCAGCGGAACGAGAACGCCGGCAAGCTCGTGGCCGCGCTTCAGGACTTGCCCGACTTCGCCGAACAGGGTCCACATACCCTGCTTGCTACGCAGAGCCGGACGTTTCTCAATGCGAGCTTGAGGACGTTCGGCGGCACGGCGGAAAGCAGAGAAGCTCGCGGCGTCGCGCGTGAACTCCATGGCATAATCGCGCCACTGCCCCGCGGCTACCATGCGCCCATAGACATCCAGAATACGCTGCAGTTCCAGCCGATCGAACCCGACCTGAAGCGCTCCGGCTTTGGGAAACGCAATAATATTCGTGTCGGTAGAGCCGTTCCCGGTCGCTGCCATCGCAGGCTCAGGTTCCCGTCATGCCTGGCGATTCAGGCTCTTGAGCGGATCCGTGCGCCGACAATAGTGCCACCTGATCGCGCAAACGGCTAAGTTCAGACTCGAGCTGCTCGACCCGGGCCAGGCCGGATGGTTCGCAAGGCTCTTTGCAGGGAGTGCCATAGGGCATGAAATCCTTCGCCCACGTCTCCGCAGCAACCAGCGTGGAGCGTGCTTTCACGCCCACCATCGTCGCGCCCTCTGGCACGTTCTCGGTAACGACGGCGCTGGCACCGATCCGGGCCCGACGGCCCACGACCACTGGCCCAAGGATCTGCGCACCCGAACCGATGATCGCATTGTCCTCGATCGTGGGGTGACGCTTGCCCGGCTGTCCGTTGGTCGGATTGGTGCCGCCCAAGGTAACGCCCTGATAGATTGTGACATTGTTGCCGATAACTGCTGTTTCGCCGATCACGGTGAAGCCATGATCGATGAAGAAATTCTTCCCGATCGTCGCGCCCGGGTGAATGTCGATCGCGGTCAACATGCGTGACAAGTGATTGATCAGGCGCGCGAGGAAAAACAGGCGCGATCTGAAAAGCCGATGGGCCACGCGGTGCCAGAACAGTGCCCAAACACCTGGGTAGAGCAACACTTCCCAACGCGAACGTGGCGCGGGATCGCGTGCGACGATAGAGTCGAGGTAGCGGATAAGATTGTTCATCATCGCCCCATTACTCCTGCCCATTTCGCCATAACGCTGCAGCCGCGATCAAGTTGCACTTCGGGCGGCTCCTGTAATCTCATTCAACGCTTCACGCCAGACCGATAACCTCGGTGGCTGCTTGCGCTCCAGACTGAGGCGATCAATGGCGGCGACGATCTGTTCAGCGGCCAGATGGCTACGCTCGCAACGCGGTACAAGGTAGGCAATCGCCGCCTCGTCTAAGGGCAGGTTACGCATCTCTGCATGAAGAGCGATCAGTTCGCCCATCATCATATCGTCAGGCGCGCCGATCTTAAGGTGAAGGGCGGCTCCAAGCCGCGAGCGCAGATCGGGAAGCGTAATCTGCCAGGTACCCGGCATGGCATCGCTGATGACAAGCAAAGGACGGCCGCTTTCCTGGGCCCGGTTCCAGGCGTGAAATACCGCCGTTTCATCAAGCCTGTCGGCATCATCCAGCACATCGCCCGCCCCTGATTGCTGAAACCAGCGGCCGAGCAATGTCTTGCCGCAGTGCGGTTGTCCGGACAGTACGGCAGTCCGGAACGGCCAGCGCGATGCATCCGCCATTGCATCCACTGCAGCAGCGTTAGCGTTGCCGACGACGATCCTGGGAGCGCTTTCGTTCGGCAGGGGCAAAGGCAAGGCGATCTGGCGCATCGCTCGGCGTGCCTTACTCAGCGCGAGATACGGATCACGCCGCCGCCCGCGCTGACTTGCCATCCGCGCGCCTTGAGTGCGGCCACCAGTGCGCCCTGCCCGCCAGCTACCGTCACCCGCATTACAGACGTGCCGCCGATCGCCAAGCTGGTGGTGGCCGCGTTCTGCACGCCTGCTGCCCCGCGCACGGCGGACAGCGCAGCGTCGACAGCCGCAGCGTCTGGAGAAGCGAACTGTACTGTCACCGTCTGGATTTCACCCACGGGCACAGGCTCAGGCGTGATCAGCGGCGCGACCGAAGCGGGCGCAGAAGCCGCGCGCGGCACGCTATCGACATCGCGGCTCATCAGTTTGCCCCGCAACTCGCCCAGCGCTTGATCGAACGCGATGCTGCCGCTCATCAACGTGGGGTTGGGCGTCAGCTGACCTTGCGCCAGAGCATTGCGATAGATCCCATCTATCCGAGCGACGGCTTGCGCCAGCATCTGCGGCACCGCCTGGTCATCGCGGGCGGACATCGTGAACGTTTCCAGCACTTCGTTGTCGGGGCCGTGCCGCGCTGTGAAGGTGCCTTTAACCGGACCGCCCGGCCACTCCCGCTCCAGCCGGGCTACCGGGATCACGACATCTGCGGCATTGAACTGATCCAGCACGTTGCGCCACCACAAGCGGCTGCGACGGCCGGCTTGGCCCGCATTGAGAACCAGAGATTCGCCGCCCGTTCCGGCCGGACGAACATAGTCCACCGGACTGGCAGAAGCTTGGAATTCCGCCCAGGCTTTCTGCCAGGCTCCTCGCACTTCGAACACCTGGCGCACGCCGCCCGAATAGAGGATCGGGATCACCAGCATCGGCGCCGAGTGCAGCCCGCCACCCTCACCCCCGCCGACATACTGGCCCGCTTTCGCGCGATCGAAGATCACGCCCAGCTTGGCGACATAGCGATGTGGGCCGATCTGTTCGCGCTCGATCACTACGGAGGACACCATCGCATCGATCGCCTCGATCGGCATGGCGGGGCCCTTCAGTTGCTCCCAAGCTTTCTTCTCGGCCTGCTTCCAGCCCTCGACACGCGCTTCCTGTCCGGTCTTGCCGGTCACGTCGACGACGATGCCATTGACCTGGATATCGACCGAGTTGGCAACGGGCAGAATGCCGCGATCACCTTCGATCTGAGCGATCAGCTGGGTTGCGGCCACACCGATCACGCTACCCACAGCGGCCATGCCGAGCATGATCGCAAGCCTGCCCTTGGGTCCGGCCTCATCCATGCGCGCACGCAGGTTCTTGGGGTGAAATCGACTGGTCATGATCAGGCCGCGCGCCTTTTGCCTAAACGCCGATGGAAATCCAAGCAGTAAAGCGTTAGGCGCTTGCCCGATGTCAGACGATAACGCCCAAACCGCCGACCAGACCCGCTACAGCTACGCGCAAGCGGGTGTCTCCATCGCCGCCGGAAACGCGCTGGTAAAGGCCATCGCGCCGCTTGCCAAAGCGACGGCCCGCCCCGGTGCCGATGCGGAACTGGGCGGCTTCGGCGGATTCTTCGATCTGCGAGCGGCGGGCTACACCGATCCGTTGCTCGTCGCCGCGAACGATGGCGTTGGCACCAAGGTCAAGCTGGCGATCGACCATGACCGGCATGACCAGATCGGCATCGATCTGGTGGCAATGTGCGTGAACGATCTGATCGTCCAGGGCGCAGAGCCCCTGTTCTTCCTGGACTATTTCGCCACTGGCAAGCTGGAGAACGGCATCGCCGAACGTGTCGTCGCCGGCATTGCCGAGGGATGCCGCATTTCCGGCTGTGCGCTGATCGGCGGCGAAACGGCTGAGATGCCGGGCATGTATGCCGCCGGAGATTATGACTTGGCCGGCTTCTGCGTCGGTGCGGTGGAACGCGGGCAGCAGTTGACCGGTGACGAGGTTGCCGAAGGTGACGTGCTGCTGGGCCTCGCCTCTTCCGGCGTACACTCCAACGGATACTCCCTTGTACGACGGCTCGCGGCTGACAAGGGCTGGAAGCTGGATCGTCCGGCGCTGTTCGATCCCGAAGTGCTGCTGATCGAGGCGTTGATCGCGCCCACGCGAATCTATGTGAAAAGCTTGCTGCCGCTGATCCGCTCGGGGCGAATCCACGCGCTGGCACACATCACTGGCGGCGGATTGCTGGAGAATATCCCACGAGTCCTTCCCATGGGTCTGCGCGCGCATGTCGATGCCGATGCTTGGGAGCAACCACGCCTGATGTCGTTCCTGCAGGCGCAGGGGAACATCGAGCCGGCAGAGATGGCACGCACGTTCAACTGTGGGATCGGCATGGTGCTTTCTGTGGCGGCAGCCGACGTCGACTCGATCATCGCAGACCTTAGCGCCACTGGGGAAACGGTGCATCGCATCGGGGAAATTCGCGCCGGGCAGCGTGGCTGCACCGTCTCCGGCTCGGATGAAACCTGGTCGGCCCGCGCGCCTTGGACGGCGGGGCACGACACTTAAGGCAACGCTTCAGGTATCGCGAGGGACGCCGTCGATATCCTCCCCCAGGGTATCGCGCAGGTAGAACTCGCGCACACCGACGAACGCCACCACCAACAGCGCTCCGGCGAAAAACACGCCATAGACGCCGAATACCGCGCCCACGGCAAGGATCGTGAACAAAGTCAGTGCAGGCGGGATGTTGACGACGGTGCGGTTGACGAACGGCGTCAGCAGCCAGCCCTCGATCACGCGCACCACGAGGAACGCGACGAGCGTGCGCCACAGCACGTCACCGCCCACGGCGGCCGCCAGGCCGATCGCCGGCAGCATCGCGACAACCGGGCCGACATAGGGCACGAATTCGCTGAGGCCGCCCAAGAGGCCCAAAGCTGCCCATGATTCGAGCCCCGCCCACCACAGGCAACCGCCGATCGTCAGCGTCATCATCGCCATCGAGATAAGCTTTGCCTTGAGCCATAGCCGTAGAGCGAACGACATCTCGTTCAGCGCGCGTTCCATGGTCTGCCGGGCCGGGCGGGGCGTCATCAGCACCACCGCATTGCGATAAGGGCTAGGATTACCGGCGATGAACATCGCGCCCACGATGACGATCACCAGGTTCAGCATGATCTCGCCCGCCCCGCGCACCAATTCGCTGAGGCTGTCTGCGATCTTGCTGCCGCCAGCAGCGGCCTCGCCCGCCTGCACCACCGCGCGGCCGACGGGGTTGACCGAAAGCCCGCGCTCGATCTTCTCCAACGTACCAGGAAGATTCCCCAGCATCGCCGCCAATTCAGTGCCGAACTGCACCGTCAGCAGGTACAGCATCCCGCCGAATACCGTGAGAACCAGCAACGTGCCCAGACCCAGGGCGATCCGCCAGTTGCGCACCCCCAATTGCTGGATCATCCGGGCCGCGCTGCGGAACATCACCGCGCCCAGCAGCGATCCAAAGGCCAGCAGCAGCAAGTCTGACGCGCGCCAGGCCATCATCAGGATCGCGCCGATCACCACGGTCCAGCCCAAGCGGCGCAGATACGTCAGGTCTTCGGGATTGGGCTTGAACGGCGCATGCATCAGGCAGTTGCTCCTCGGCTCGCAAGCGCATACGGGCAGCGCGCAGACGCCGGGACGAACGCCAGCGATAAGGGGAAACCTGCCATGAGCCGCCAAACGTCCGGATCATCGATGCTGTTCCGCCCCCGGACCACTGTATAATGGCGTTTCGTGCGAAAGTGGCCGTGCTGATTTCCGGCAGCGGCACGAATATGGCCGCCCTGCTCTACGCCAGTCGCTTGGCGGATTGCCCTTACGAACTGGTGCTGGTGGCCAGCAACAAGCCCGAAGCCGCCGGTCTCACTCTGGCAGCGACCGAGGGCGTTGCGACGTTTTCGCTCTCCCACAAGGGCATGACCCGCGAAGCGCACGACATGGCGATGGACGCCGCAATCCGCCAAAGCGGTGCGCAATGGGTGGTGCTGGCAGGGTACATGCGTATCCTTTCGCCCGCGTTTGTTGCGGCTTGGGAAGGCCGGATGGTCAATATCCACCCCTCGCTTCTCCCCAAATACCCCGGCCTCCACACACATCAGCGCGCGATCGAGGCGGGGGACAGCCATGGCGGAACGACTGTCCACTTGGTGACTCAGGACCTGGATTGTGGGCCCACGCTCGGCCAAGTCGCCGTCGCCATCGCACCGGGTGATACGCCTGAGACACTTGCCGCGCGCGTCCTCATCGCCGAACATCAGCTCTACGCCCGCTGCCTGGCCGATCTCGTCCGACCCAGCCTCACCACCAGGTCTAAAAAGCGGCCGCAGTCCCTGCCGTAAGCGCAGCTGCTTCCGGCCATACCAGCACTTGCCTCGCGTGAAGCGCAGTTTCCGCCTGATAGCGCTGCCTATCGATCGTCAATTCGGACAGCGCCTTCGGAGCGCCCTCACGCATGAGATAATCCACGGCTGCGGCGGCGCCCGACAGGGAAACCGCATCGCTATCCGAAGCGGAGGCGCGGAACGTCAGTTCATATCCGATAAGGTGTTGCAACCCATGCGTGACCACGCTTCCATCGGCCAATCGCGTCATCGCGGTGAGCCCCGCCGCCGGGAACGCACCGCCCGCGAGCCAAGCCAGCACGATGCGAGAGAAATAGCGCGGTTCGATCAACGTGTCGGCAGGCTGCCAATACACCGCCGCAACCGGCATGCTGACCGCCAGTTCCGCCGCCAAAGCCAACAGTGCGCGAACGACCGGCGTGAGCGCTAGCCCGCCGGACAAATGCGGGCCAGGATACAGGCGAACGGCTTCATGCCCCCCACAATCGACTTCACCCGAGAAGCCATAGGGCACAGCGGAAGCCACTAAGCCCTGCCCCTTCGAATTCGCCGATGCGGGGTTCAATCCGTCACACATGAACGCCAGGCCACTCGCCAGAACCTCCGCCTGACCTGCCCCATCATCGTGCGTGACACTGGCCACGGCCTGACACTGCGTCAACGCCTGCTCCAGCGCAGCCCGATCCGGGCGCTCCCCCGGACGGAACAGGAAAGACACCCCGGCTCGGGCATGCTCGTCCGATTGATATGTCATCGTGCATCACCCCCGAAAGCCCGACCGCACCATGCCCACCGATCAGCCGAACGCAAGCCGCGAATACCGCCGAATCACTTGCGGCGATCAGAAGATGCCCAGGCGTACCCCTTCGGCCATTCCCTCGCCCATCTCAAGACAAGCGCGGCGACCCTCGCCCGGCAACATCTTGCGCGCCGCGATTGCTTCCGGCGTTTGCGCAGCGAAATTGACGATCAAAGGTTCCGCCACGCGGCGCAGGCGCCAGCCGGTGACAATGCGGTCCAACTGGGACTGCGCGCCCTGCCCGTCAGACCCCGCCGCGATCGCCGAAGCATAGGCCCGCCCCTCCACTTGCCCCAGCAGCGGGTAATAGCAGCGGTCGAACATCTCCTTCATCGCGCCGGACAGCGCGCCCAGGTTTTCAGGGCATACGAAGACGTAACCCGACGCGGACAGCAGATCTTGCGCCGTCACTTCCCCAGCCGGGATCAAGCGACCGGCATCCCCAGCTCCCGCCGCGATCGCCTGCGCCATGGCTTCGGATGCGCCGGTGCGGCTGTGCCATATGATCGCCAGCATTCCGGATCTCTCAGCTTCATGGGCCATACCCACCCCGATAAGGGGCGCAGGCCTTTGCCGCCACCCCAGCTTGCGGTAGTCAGCGGCCATGCAATCTCTTTCTACACCCGTCTTCGGAATCGAGCGATCTCTGTCCGGGAAAGCCTGGCGCTGGCGCGGCGGCAACATGGACCTCAGCGTCGGCCAGAGCGGCCTGGACGACATCGTCTCACAACTGCTGCTCTCCCGCGGAGTGGAGCGAGACGACCTTGACCGCCACCGCGCGCCGTCTCTGCGAGCTTTCCTGCCCGACCCATCCGAATTTCGCGACATGGACGCCGCCGCCGAGCGGGTTGCCCAAGCCGTGCTGACTGGCGAGACGGTGACGATCTACGGCGATTATGATGTCGATGGCGCCACCAGCGCCGCGCTGCTGGTCCTGCTGCTGCGCGCGCTAGGCCAGGAGGCGCGCTATTACATCCCTGACCGGCTGCTGGAAGGCTACGGTCCCTCCGGCGAGGCTCTGGTCCGGATAGCTGGCGAAGGCTCCAGCCTGATCGTCACGGTCGATTGCGGGGCCATGGCGCACGAAGCTCTGGCAATGGCGCATGAGGCCGGCGTGGATGTCATCGTCGTCGATCACCACAAGTGCGCGCCGCTGCTTCCGCGCGCAGCCGCCCTGGTCAATCCCAACCGCCTGGACGAAGGCGTGATCGCGGCGGGGCACGGTCATCTCGCCGCCGTGGGCGTCGCCTTCCTGCTCGCCATCGCCACTGTGCGCGCCTTGCGCCGCAAGGGTTGGTTCCAGGATCGCGCAGAGCCGGACTTGTTCTCGCTGCTCGATCTGGTTGCGCTGGGCACCGTGGCGGATGTGGCGTCGCTTCATGGCCTGAATCGTGCTTTCGTCGCACAGGGGCTCAAGGTCATGGCGCGGCGCGAGAATATCGGAATGTCCGCCCTGATCGACGCCAGCCGCCTCTCCCGCGCGCCGACGTGCAGCGATCTGGGCTTTGCGCTGGGCCCGCGCATCAACGCCGGCGGGCGTGTGGGCGAATCGACTCTCGGCGTGCGCCTCCTGACGACGCGCGACCCGGATGAGGCCCGCGACATCGCC
>NZ_CAXYKL010000154.1:0-3987 GCF_964277725.1 uncultured Novosphingobium sp.
GGGCCTTGTTCGGCAGCAGCGGACAACGCGGGTTGATCGGCCAGTCGCAAATCGCGCCTGAGCCAGACGATTTGCGGCGATTTATCAGAAGCACTCATTGTTCGCGCAACGAGCCGATGCCCGGTGCGTTCCCTGCCCTCATGGTCAATTCGCCGCCGTCTATCACACTCCGCCCTGTAGAGCGGCATGTCGATCGCCGAAAGGCGCTGACTTTGGCCATCCTGCTATGGCTTGGGTTCGCCGTCACCACGTGGTGCGTTGCCCACGGCAAGACCACGGCGTCCGATCGCGCCGGGCTGATGTTGTGGCGCCAGGCCGATCTCTATCCGAGCGGACCTGCTGGCCTGCTGGAAGCGGTGCGAGATATAACGGCGCTGGGCGGTGTGCTGCTGCGCAACTTGTTCGCGCTCATGGCGATCGTGGCGCTGTTTTTCCTGCGATTGCGGCGCGAAGGTATCTTGCTGGGGATGACGATCGTGCTTGGCTGGGGCGTCAATACCGGGCTCAAGCTCCTGGTGGGTCGCGCACGCCCGCAGATCGTGCCGCACCTCATGGACGCGGGTGGCAACAGCTTTCCCAGCGGACACAGCTTCAATTCCGCGCTGGTCTATGTCACCATCGCGTTGGCTTTTGCCGCCATGAGCCCGCGCTCGTCCGTTCGCATGACGATCATCGGTTTTGCGTTACTGCTGAGTATGTTGATCGCGTGGAGCCGGGTGTGGCTCGGCGTTCATTGGCCGACGGATGTCATCGCGGGATGGCTGGGCGGTGCGGGTTGGGCGTTCCTGGCAAGCGCCTTGCTCTACCGCCCCGCAGTAGTCGCCGAGAGGATGATGCCTGAGGAGGAGAACGACTGAAACGCGAACGGCCCCACCTAGCGCGGTGGAGCCGTTGTATGATCGGGCTATAATCCGATTTCAGTCCATCAGACCGTGAGCGGCTTCCGGCTCGACGGTCCAGGTCTGTCCCTTGCTCAACAGCTTGGTAAGATCGGCGGTTTTGCCGGCCACTGACTTTTCACGCTCGATCGCTACCGAGCCTTCGAAAGTAGGCGCCGGATCATCGTAGATCACGCCCAAAGCCATCGGGAACGGACCGAACGGCATCTCGACCAGCATATGCGCCAAGCCACGATTCTTCACATTATGAACCACCACGCCTGCCGCCTGCCAATCGCCATCGACGACGTCGACGACCTTCAGCGACAGCGTCTCGAGGTCGAGCGACAGCCCCTTGGTGCCCTTGGCGAAGAGCAACGGCTCACCCTGCTTGCACCACAGTTGCATCGTATCGGCGACGCCCTTGGCGGCGAAATCGTCGAAACGATCCTTGTTGTAGACGATGCAATTCTGGAAAATCTCGACGAAGGCCGCACCCCGGTGCGCATGCGCTGCGATCAGCGTGTTCGATAGTTCCTTGGAGACGTCATAAGCACGCGCGATGAAACGAGCACCCGATCCCAGCGCGAACGCGCA
This sequence comes from uncultured Novosphingobium sp., assembly GCF_964277725.1. Taxonomy (NCBI): domain Bacteria; kingdom Pseudomonadati; phylum Pseudomonadota; class Alphaproteobacteria; order Sphingomonadales; family Sphingomonadaceae; genus Novosphingobium; species uncultured Novosphingobium sp. Next base: position 1,476 of record NZ_CAXYKL010000154.1, read on the forward strand.
AGGGCTGGCCGGGCGATCGTAAGACCCCAGTGGCGTCGTAGGAGAGGTCGTGCCGGGGCGGCTGGTCGGGGAGAACTGGCCTTTCGTCAGACCGTAGATCTCGTTATTGAACAGCAGGATCTGGCAATCGAGGTTGCGGCGCAGCACGTGCATCGTGTGATTGCCGCCGATCGACATGCCGTCACCATCGCCGGTCACGATCCAGACGTCGAGCTCAGGGTTCGCCAGCTTGATACCCGTGGCGAACGCGGGCGCGCGGCCGTGGATCGTGTGGAAACCATAGCTTTCGACGTAGTAGGGGAAGCGGCTGGAGCAGCCGATGCCAGATACGAACATCGTCTTGGCCGGATCCGCGCCGATGATCGGCAAGGTGCGCTGCACCGCCTTGAGGATCGCGTAGTCGCCGCAGCCCGGGCACCAGCGTACTTCCTGGTCGGTTTCCCAGTCCTTGAGCGTGGTCTGGATGGGGGTCATATCGTTCATCTGGGTTTGTCCCAATATCAGTCGTTATGCGCTTCGGGGCTGGGCAACTGGCCTTCGTTGACCGGTACTTCGCCACCCTCATTGCCGGGCACTGCGTCGAAGAACGTGGCGATGGCCGCCTCGATTTCGGCAATGGCGAAGGGCTGGCCGGATACCTTGTTCAGCGGAACCGCGTCGATCAGGTATTGATCGCGCAGCACCGTCTTGAACTGGCCGGTGTTCATCTCGGGCACCAGCACATTCTCGTAACCCGCCAGCAACTCGCCGAAGTTCGTCGGCATTGGCCAGACATGCCGGACGTGGATGTGGTGAACGTCCAGCCCCTTGCGGCGCGCCCGGCGAACGGCCTGATGGATGGGGCCGTAGGTCGAGCCCCAACCGACCACCGCCAGCTTGCCCGAAGCCTCGCCCAGGGTGACTTCCTGCGCCGGAATACCGTTGGCGATGCCGGCCACCTTGTCGGTGCGGGCATCGGTCTGAGATTGGTGAACGGCGGGCGAATAGTCGATATTGCCGGTGTCGATCGCCTTCTCGATGCCGCCGATACGATGCATCAGGCCCGGTGTGCCCGGCTTGATCCAGGGGCGTGCCCCCTTCTCGTCACGCTTGAAGGGCAGGACCTTGCCGTCCGGATTGTTCGTTTCTTCCAGGAACGTCTTCGGGAACGGCGTGAACGAGGCCGGGTCGGGCACCTTCCACGGCTCGGACGCGTTGGCAATATAACCATCGGTCAGCAGCATGACTGGGGTCATGTATTCGGTGGCGATGCGGCAAGCCTCGATCGCGCATTCGAAAGCGTCGGACGGCGATCGGGTGGCGATGACCGGCATCGGCGCGTCGCCGTTGCGGCCGTAGATCGCCTGGTACAGATCGGACTGCTCGGTCTTGGTCGGCAGGCCGGTCGAGGGGCCACCGCGCTGTGAGTTGACGATCACCAGTGGCAGCTCGGTCATGATCGCCAGGCCCATCGCCTCGCCCTTGAGCGCGATGCCCGGACCGGACGAAGAGGTGATGCCCAGCTGCCCGGCATAGGACGCGCCGATCGCCGAACAGATCGCGGCGATCTCGTCCTCGGCCTGGAAGGTGGTGACGCCGAATTCCTTCATCTTCACCAAGTTATGAAGGATCGCGGAAGCCGGGGTAATCGGATAGCCGCCGAAGAACATCGGCAAGTCCGCCAGCTGCGCGCCGGCGACGAGGCCCAGCGAAACAGCCTCTGCCCCGGTGATGGTGCGATAGAGGCCTGGTGCCGATGGCACCGGATCGAGATGCAGTTTTTTGAGCGGGCCCGCCAACTCTGCTGTTTCGCCATAAGCATGGCCGGCGTTGAGCGCGGCGATATTGGCCTGCGCCAGCACCGGATTCTTGGCGAACTTGCCGTTCAGCCAATCGATTAAGGGCTGGCGATCACGATCGAACATCCACAGCGAAAGGCCCAGCGTCCACATGTTCTTGCAGCGCAGCGCCTCCTTGTTGCCAAGGCCGAACGGCTTTACCGCTTCCAGCGTCAGCGCGCTGATGTCGAAGGCCATGACCTCCCACTTTGCCAGGCTGCCGTCCTCGAAAGGCGAGGATTCGTACTTCGCCTTTTCCATGTTGCGCTTGTTGAACTCGCCAGTGTCGGCGATGATCAGGCCACCGGGCTTCAAGGCCTGGACGTTCACCTTCAGCGCGGCGGGGTTCATCGCGACAAGGACGTCAGGCGCGTCACCGGCGGTGGTGATCTCGCTAGAGCCGAAGTTGATCTGAAACGCGGAGACGCCGAACAGCGTGCCTTGCGGCGCGCGAATTTCGGCCGGAAAGTCAGGGAAGGTCGACAGGTCGTTGCCCGCGAGCGCGGTGGACAATGTGAACTGCCCACCTGTCAGCTGCATACCGTCGCCCGAGTCCCCGGCAAAGCGCACGACTACGGCTTCGGGTACGGCGCTGTCGGCCAGGGCCGCCTGATCATTCTCGGCAGTTATGGTTGCCATTGTAGTCCTCTTAAGCCGGGCCTGCGACTACTAGCGGATGTCGCCGTGCCCTCTTT
>NZ_CAXYKL010000155.1:0-6617 GCF_964277725.1 uncultured Novosphingobium sp.
TTCCGGGCGTGATCGCCAGAAGGCTGAGATTGATAGCCACTTGCACAAGCTCACCCACGATCGCCGTGCGCTGCTTCCCGATATGTCTGGCGACCTGCAGCCAGATCGGCCCGGCGGCGATGCCGAACACGAATTGCGTCAGCATCAGGGTCGCGCCCCATTCCGGGCGACCGACGTAGTGCGCAACCACGAACAACAACAGCGAGCCGCGCACGCCCTGTCCCATCGTGACGGCAAGGTCGGACAGGATGATCTTGAGGATCAGCCTTTCCTGCGCAATGATCCGTACTGTCGCCAGAAACCCCAGGCGCTTGGTGGGCGATACATCTGGCGACGGGCGTTCCGGAAAGGCGCGCAACGTCATCCATGCTGCGGGGGCAAGGGCCAGCAGCACCAGGCCGCCCATCACGGCCAGCTTGAGTCTATCATCGCCCAGGCCCAAGTGGTCAATCGCGGCGGGCAACAGCATGATCAACAACAGCGCCACGGCGGTGGCCACGTTATAAAACACCGCGACACGGGTTCGCTCGTGATAATCGGAGGAGAGTTCGCCTGACCACGCCCAATAGGGTATCTGGATCATGGAATAGGCCAGATAAAACACGAAAAGAGCAACGCCCAGGTATAGCGGTGTAACCCCCTGCGGCGGCAGGAACAAAGCGGCGGAAGCCAGCGCGAAGATCACCACGCCGACGGCCATCCAGGGGCGACGGCGCCCAAATCGGCTGCGCGTCCGATCGCTGAGAATACCCACGATCGGGTCAGCGAAGACACCCCAGACTCGTTCGAGCAAAAAGATCGTACCCAGCGCGGCCAGCGATATGCCGAACTGCTGCGCGTAGATCGATGGGAGAAAGTTGATGATCGGCAATTGCGCGGCGCTGACAGGGATCGCCAGCGCGGAAAATGCCATCAGGCGGCGGGTGTCCAAGCCCTTGCTCGGCCCGCGCGTCTGTGTCGGGATCGAAAGATCGTATGTGGCGAAGGCCGTGGCCATGCGATGTCTCCATCACGAGCGGAGGATGACGGGGCCACCGTAGTCGGCAGCCCCGTATCGAAGCGTCAGGCGTGCGCCAGATCAGCGCGCTTTTCCTGTCGCTTGGTCTGGCTGCGGCGCCCATCGAGACCGACCGGCACTTCGCCATTCACGGTCGCCCGGCGCAGTGTGCGGCGCTGTAGTCCGAAGTCGCCGATGGCGCGGTGCTGGGTCGCGCGGTTGTCCCAAAACGCCACATCGCCGTTCTGCCAGCGCCAGCGCACAGTGTTCTCCGGCTTGATGACGTGGGCTTGCAGGACGTTGAACAAGGCCTGAGAGTCGCCCGAAGAGAGCCCGACAAACTGCTTCACGAAATGGCCCAGCAGCAAGTTGCGTTGACCTGAAACGGGATGAACGTGGACGACCGGATGGTCCGTCTCGTAGATTGTCGAGGAGAAGACCGACTTCTGGAAATCCTCTCGCTGGGCGGCAACCGTGGGCGATAGCTGCGCACCGGACAGTGCGGCCGCATAATCGTAATCGTTGGTATGCGTCGCCCACAGCGTGTTCGCCAGCTGCCGCAAAGGCTCCGGCAGGCGCTCATAGGCGATCTCGGTATTGGCCCAGAGCGTGTCGCCACCGGCCTCGGGAATGTTGATCGCGCGCAGGATCGACGCCTTGGGGTAGGCGTCGACAAAGGTCACGTCGGTATGCCAGCTGGAAGCAGCGCTGCCTTCCTTGCTGTCCACGTCAAGCAGATAGCGCGAACCTTCGGCGACAGGCACTGTGGGGTGCGCCACCGGATCGCCGAACAGCGCGGCGAAGGCCTCATGCTCGGCGTCGTCCAGGTGATGCTGGCCACGAAAGAAGATCACCTTGTGGCGAACAAGGGCGGCGTCGATGGCCTGAACGGTTGCGGCATCAAGATCGCCGGAGAGCACGATGCCGCGGACCTCGGCACCGATCGTGCCTGTCACAGGGTGAATATCGAGCGAGGACGAGTGATCCCTGGCGTTAGGATACTGATCGATTGCGGTTGCCATGATTCGGCTCCTTGAAAATGCTCTGGGGGCTCAAGACACGAGAGGGCGCCGGCAGACACCGTGCTTGGCGTCACCTCGGGACTAGGCCGCCCGTTCTGCGGGACAGCCAAGCGTCAGGGATGCAGACTGGCGTAAGGCTGCCTGCGGGAACTGGGGGAGAAATCTACGAACCCAGCTGGCGCAGGAACGGACTTATCGGCCCGTCCGCACCCCTGCGGTTATCATCAACGGATTGTCAGACACATGCGCATCGCATCACCTCATGAAAGAGGGGAACACGACGCCGGGCGTGGTCGCCTAAGCATCGCGCGCTTTAGCCATTTATAACGCGGAGCAAGCTGCTTCCCGGTCAAAAGCCGCGGGTCAGGTTTGTGCGGAATTCGAGAGGCCTGACCAACGCCTCGAACGATCTCTATCTACCCAGTAGAGAATTTGTTGTCAATCAGTAGCAATTCTTCACGTTTGCGAAGCGCGCCTTTCCGGCTAACTCCCGCCAGTTTTTTTTAGGTCCATAATCACAGTGCCGATGATGGCCCGCTTCGGGGTGGCATTATTTGGCGAGTCCGAGACTACGTACTAGGGTGCGATCCAAAGCAAATCGCGATTTACCGGAGAGAACTGATGCGTGCGTTATACTTTGAAAATGCTAGCAAGCCCCTCGAATTGCGGGAGATGCCCGATCCAGAGCCGGGCGAGGGCGAAATGGTTCTCAAGGTGCATCAATGCGGAATCTGCGGCTCGGACGTCCACCTAACCAAAGAACATGGTTTCTACCCGGAAAACAGCATCATCGGACACGAATTTTCCGGTGAGGTCGTCGCGGTCGGCAAGGGCGTTTCGGGGTTCAGGACGGGTGATCGGGTCACCGCTCTGGCGGCAGCTGGCTGCGGAGCTTGTGAAGCTTGCCTGCAAGGAACGCCGCTATTCTGCCCCAACGGAATCAAGAACTATGCAGGCGGCTTTGCCGATTACATCCGTGTCTCGGCCTCGACATCGCTGCTGCTTCCACAATCCGTCTCCATGGAAGATGGCGCTCTGGTAGAACCTTTGTCGGTCGGCCTGCACGGCGTCGCACTCGCCAAGATGGAGCCTGGCGCCAAGGTCTTGGTGCTGGGCGCCGGGTCTATCGGGCTTGCCGCTATTCATTGGGCGCGCAAACTGGGTGCCGGCAAGATCGTCGCCATGTCGCGTTCGGCGCGCCGCGCGGAAATGGCCGGTACAATGGGCGCGGATGCCTTCGTATGCTCGGGCGAAAGTGAATTCGCTGACGTTCAGGCAGCCTTGGGCGGCCAACCCGACGTGGTCTTCGAATGCGTTGGCGTAACTGGCGCTTTGCAACAAAGCATCAATCATGTTCGCACTAACGGCACCGTCGTCTCGTTAGGCTTTTGCACAAAGCCCGATGGCGTGATTCCGGCGATTTCCACCTTCAAGCAAGTCACCTTGATCTTCTCGATGGCTTACTCGATCGATGAATTCCGCTTCGCACTAAATGCGTTTGATCGTGGCCACGTGGAGCCGCGCCTGATGGTGAGCAAGACGATCCCGTTGGAGGAAGTTCCCGCGATGATTGAGAAGATGCACAAAGGTGAAAGCACCGACGTCAAGGTTCACGCGCGCCCTGATTTGTGATGATCGATCCGCTGGGCCCGTCCGTTGTAAGGCGGAGCCCAGCGGATGAACGATCAACTGGGATCAAAGCGAACGTGGAGACTGTGCGGCACCCGCATCATCGCGCCACGTATCGCGGGCGGCGGCATATCGGGGTCGAGCCGTAAATTGGGCAATCGATCCAGGATCGCCGTCATGGCGCGCGTCATCTCCACCCGTGCCAGATGCTGGCCAATGCAAATGTGTGGCCCGGCCGAAAACGAGAAATGCCGGCTTGCATTATGCCGGCGAATATCAAAACGATCAGGATCGTCGAATTTCGCCGGATCACGGTTTGCCGCGCCGGCAACGACATGCACGATAGAGTTGGCGGGCATGAAAACGCCTGCTACCTCCACGTCCTGCGCAGTCCAGCGAGCCTGTTCAATCACCGGTCCATCAAAGCGTAGGGCTTCCTCGATCGCATTGGGCAGCAGACTGCGATCCTCTCGAAGCATCGCCAGTTGGTCCGGGTTTTCCAGCAGCTTGGTCAATAGAACGCTGGTGCCGCGATAAGTCGTGTCGCCCGCGGCATTGATCAACTGACGAAAGAAGGAAACCAGGACATCTTCGGGCAAATATTCGCCATCCACTTCCGCTCGCGCCAGCAGGCTGACCAGATCATTGCCGGGATTGGCTCGCCGCTGCTCGATCAAATGAGGGAAATATTCCCCAAGCTTCGCGTTTGCCTCAGAACCATGCTTGAAGTCGAACGAGACGAGCGTCTGCGTAACAGCCAGCTTGTGGAATAGCTTTCCCTCATCCGGTGGCAAGTCTAGCTGCCGATAGATGACGCCAAAGGGGTAATTCAGCGTAAACTGCTGAATCAAATCGGCCTTGCCGGTAGCTATGAACCCATCCATCAGATCGTTGACAACAGGGTCAACGATGTTATCGCCCCATGTCTTCACAAATTGCGGCAGAAAAATCTTTTGGAAGATCCGGCGATATCTACCGTGCTCAGGCGCATCCATCGCTGAAACTGATCGACCGAAGCTGGCTCCTATGTTGAACGTGTACGCCTTGTTCGAAAATACCTGAGGAGATTGCAGTGCCTTCGCAACCTCCTCATAACTCAGGATCATGAAGTGCGGCACGTTGGCCGGGTGCGTGATGTCCGGTTGAAGGCCCATCATCAGCCGATAGTCACCTGCCATGGCCGCATTTTGCTCTCTCAAGCGCGCCAGCAGAGGATAGGGGTCCTCGTTCTCGCCAAAGAAAAAGCGCTCTTCCATGAAAGGGTTGAACTCGCGATTGTCGAGGTCGCGCAACTTCGGCAGCGCCGTCATGATCCGTCTCCTGCTTGACCTTATTTGTCTTATTAGAGGCTAACATACGGTATTTATAAAGCGATTGCTATATAAAGTCGCAGGCCGCCGCTCCGATGAAAGGGGCGTGAATGTGAAGTGGTCTGAAATGTGAAAGCGGCAGGGATGGCCAAGCGAGCGGGCCGGGACGAACGCGGCGCAATACTATTTCCTGAATTGAACCGCCGTAATCGATCGATACAACGTCAAAAATGGTCTTCTCTTCCCCGGGGCTGATCTTTCTCGCGATAGCGATGGAACCATGCTCTTGAACGAGGATACACCTGCGGCAGAAGTCTTTCACAACAGGTCGTATGATCTGAAAGTATTGGCGGTAAAGCAACATTATCGACCACCCAAAAGCACGGCGACCATTCGACTTATACGACGATTATCAGTAAATTTCAGGTTGCAGAATGGCGTGAGTGCCGCCGTCTACATGAAGCACCTGTCCCACTACATAACCGCTACGAAGGGATGCGATCGCGACGATCGCTTCCGCAAGATCTTCCGCCTTTCCAGGTTGAGAAACGGCCCTGGGCGTGGATGCATTGATCACATCCACCAACGCTGGATCGGAGAGCATCGGCCGGGTCATGTTCGTCAACGTCAAGCCCGGTGCGACTGCATTCAAAAACACGCGTGAGCCTGCCCAATCCCGCGTTATGGCGGCGCGGCGGACTCAATAAGCAAGGGCCCGCTTCGACGATGAATATTCCAGGGGCGAATGAGCATCTCCCTCTGTGGTGTGACGAGCGCGCACCTTGGCGGCTTCCTCATTCCCATCGCGGCATGCGGCCATCATTTCGTCATCCACCTCGCCGATCGCGGCGGTAGATGTGATGGCAATCGCCTGGGCTGGAGCCCTTTTGACAAGCAGGGGGCGCAAGCCTTCAAGGGTGGCGACCGCACCGAAAAAATTTACGCCCAGAACGTCGCCGATGCCAAGCGAAACACCAGCAGCGGCAACAACGAGGTCGATGCCATCGGGAGCCAATCGCTCCGCTTGCGCCACAAGTGTTGCACGGCCCTGCGCTGTCGAAAGATCGGCATTGATATCGGCGTTACGCAAATCGACGGTAATAACCCGATCGCCACGGGCTCTCAAAGCCTTCGCTGTAGCCTCGCCGATGCCGCTAACGCCGCCGGTGACGAGCGCGACGAGCTTTGATTCCACGGCGATGTGTTCGTCGCCTGGACATCGCTCTGCTCGGTCGCGCTCATCGTTTACGGTTAGTCCCTGCGGTTCGTGTTACTCGATCGTGCCGAGGACGGTACCAACTTCATAGGTTTCGCCGGTTTGTTTCAGGATCTTCAACGTACCGGTGGCGGGGCTTTCGACTTCGTTGGTCGACTTGTCGCTTTCCAAGGAGAAAAGCGGGTCCCCCTCGTTGACAGTGGCGCCGTCCGACACGAGCCATTCGGAAAGAGTGCCCTCGTTCATCGAGAAGCCAAGCTTGGGCAGAAGGATTTCGGTAGCCATGAACCAGTCCTGTTATTTACAAAGTGAGATGGCGGCCTCAGCGATGCGCTTGGCGTTGGGTGCGAAGGCATCTTCCAGAGGCTTGGAGAAGGGTACGGGGGCATAAGGTGCGCCCAGGCGTGCGACGGGTGCCTTGAGTTTTCCAAAAAGCTTGGTCG
>NZ_CAXYKL010000156.1:0-6671 GCF_964277725.1 uncultured Novosphingobium sp.
CCCCCTTAAGCGACGGCCAGGACCGGGCTACCTCACACGGGCCCCTTACGAACGGAGTACACGAAAATGCGTCATAAAATGGGCGGCCGCAAGCTGCAGCGTGCCACTGGCCACCGTACTGCGCTGCTGCGCAACATGGCCGCCGCGCTGATCAAGCATGAGCAGATCCAGACGACCTTGCCCAAAGCCAAGGAACTGCGCCCTTACGTCGAAAAGCTGATCACGCTGGCAAAGCGTGGTGGCCTGTCGAACCGTCGCCTGGCCCACGCGCGCTTGATGGACGAGACGCAGGAAAAGAAGCTGTTCGAGGTTCTGGCTGAGCGTTATTCGGGCCGTGAAGGCGGCTACATCCGCATCATCAAGGCCGGCTATCGCGGTTCGGACGCGGCGCCGATGGGCGTGATCGAACTGGTCGATCGCGACGTGGACGCGAAGGGTCAGGACTCCGGTCCGGTCAACGCCGACGCGGAAGAATACGAAGAGGCCTGAGGCTTCTGCTGTCCCGTAGGTTCGGGACAAGCACATCCGTTGATTGCCAGGGCGATCGGGGGCGCTAAGCTACCGGTCGCCTTGTCTTTTTCGGAGAGTTGCCACTTGTCTCGTCGTCCTGGACGCACCCGTCTGCTGCTGGCTGCGGCCGCCGCCGTATCCGCATTCGCCACCACCCCGATCTGGGCCGACGCCATGAAGCCACTTGCCTATCCCGAGACCCGCCGCGGCACCGTGGTGGAGGATCACTTTGGTGAGAAGATTGCCGATCCTTATCGCTGGCTGGAAAACGACGTCCGCAGCGACAAGGAAGTGGCCGCCTGGGTCGAGCGTGAGAACGCCGTGACCCGGGCCTATCTCGATACGCTGCCCCAGCGTGGGTGGTTCGCGGCGCGGATACGCGAATTGATCGATTACGAGCGCTTCGGCCTGCCGGTGAAGGCGGCGGGGCGGTACTTCTATACGCGCAACTCCGGCCTGCAGAACCAAGCGCAGCTGTTCGTGCGCGATGGGCTGAACGGAACGCCGCGCCTGCTGCTGGACCCCAACAGCTGGGCCAAGGACGGCGCGACCGCGCTGGACGCGTGGGAGCCGTCCGACGATGGTAGGCACTTGCTCTACAGCGTGCAGGACGGTGGCAGCGACTGGCGCGTGATCAAGGTGCTGGACGTGAAGACCGGGCAGCCGCTGGCAGATGAGGTGAAGTGGGCCAAGTTCACCGGGATCGCCTGGGTGGGCAACGACGGCTTCCTCTACTCGCGGTTCCCCGAGCCGGAGCAGGGCACGGCATTCCAGGGGCGGAACTATGACCACAAGGTCTATTACCACAAGGTGGGCACCCCGCAGTCCGCCGATCAGCTGGTGCTGGAAACGCCCGATCAGCGCGAAATGAACCATACGGCCGAAGTGACGCCGGACGGGCGCTACGCCGTGATCACCAGCAGCACCGGCACGGATAACCGGCAGCAGGTGCGGGTTATCGACCTCTCGCGCCGCAAGACGGACGGGTGGAAGATTCGGATGCTCGTTGCCGAGCCGAAGGATGATTGGAAACTGGTCGCCAGCACCGGCACCAACTTGTGGTTTGTTACCAATCAGAACGCGCCGCGCTACCGCCTGGTGGTGGCCGACATGGCCGCCGCGCAGCCGCAGTTCCGGCAAGTCGTGGCCGAGCGCGGCGATTTGCTGGAGCGTGCGACGATCATCGGCAACCAGCTGGTCCTGAACTACCTGAAGGATGCGGCTAGCCATGCAGAGATCGTCTCTTTGGATGGCAAGAAGGTGCGCACGCTGACGCTGGGTGAACTGGGCACCGCTTCCGGTTTTGACGGGAAGCCCGGCGATCCCGAGACGTTCTATACCTATTCCAGCTTCAACCAGCCGGCCGCGATCTACCGAATGGACATCGCCACCGGCAAGTCGGAACCCTTCGCCAAGCCGGCCTTGAAGTTCGACCCCGCCAAATACGCGATCGAGCAGCGGTTCTATGCCTCGAAGGATGGCACGAAGGTGCCGATGTTCGTCGTGCGCAACAAGGTGGCGTCGCAGGCGGGCAAGGCGTTGCCGACGCTGCTTTATGGTTATGGCGGCTTCGATGTTTCGCTGACGCCCGGCTACTCGGCGGCGCGCATGGCGTGGCTGGAGGCGGGCGGCGCCTTTGCCATGGCCAACCTGCGCGGTGGCGGCGAATATGGCAAGGAGTGGCACGATGGCGGGCGCTTGGCGAACAAGCAGAACGTGTTCGACGATTTCATCGCGGCGGGCGAGTACCTGATCGCGCAAGGGATCACTCCCAAGGGCGGCCTGGCGGTGCAGGGTGGGTCCAACGGCGGCCTGCTGATAGGCGCGGTGGTGAACCAGCGGCCGGACTTGTTCGCGGCGGCCAATGCGCAAGTGGGCGTGATGGACATGCTGCGCTTCGATCGCTTCACCGCTGGCCGCTATTGGGTGGACGACTACGGCTATCCCGAGAAGGAGGCGGACTTCCGCGTTCTGCGCAAGTATTCGCCCTATCACAATATCCGCGCGGGCGTGGACTATCCGGCGGTGCTGGTGACGACGGCGGATACCGACGATCGCGTGGTTCCGGGGCACAGCTTCAAGTATACCGCGGCCTTGCAAGCGGCCAAGGTGGGGGACAAGCCGCACCTGATCCGCATTGAGACGCGCGCGGGCCATGGTTCGGGCAAGCCGACCGACAAGGTGATCGAGGAAAGCTCTGACATCCTGGCGTTCCTGGCGCGTTGGTCGGGATTGCAAACACCGGCCCAATAAGCCTTTTCTGGTGCGTCGACCTGGCTTAGCCTCGGGTCGACGCAGCAGAAATAGTCGGCCGTCCGCCTTACTTCGGCGCGAGGGTGATGGTGGCGCGGCCGGTGGCGCGCACTGGCAGGTACACGCCTTGCCCTGCGGCTTTGAGAGTGCCGGTTTCCACGCGTTCGATATCGGCGCGGATCACGAAGGGGCCTTCCTGGCGGGACTGGATCGCCCGATCGACCTTGCCCAGCAACTTGTCGAAATCCTTCTCGAAGTTCTGGGTCAGGGCGTAGGCGATCGTCCGAGAAAGACCGGGCGCGTTCGCCAGTTTCAGCACGAGCTTGGCATCCTGGCGATCGGTACTGCCGGTGATTTCGAACTGATCGAAGCCTACTTGGCGCGAATTGGGCTGGTTCACCGGGATCGCGGTCATCCACACGGTGGCGCGGGCCTTGCCGATCGTGCCCGCCTCGTCGCTGGCGTTCAGGTTCAGGCCAACGGCGATGCGCCCGCCGGTGGTGCCGTAGATCGTGGCGGAGTTGAAGCGCGCCCATACCGGCCCCACGCCGGGGACCTGGAAGGGGCGAACCTGCCGCTTGTGCAGCGCTTTCAGCAGCACCGGCTGCAACTCGCGATAGTCCGCGATGACAGGGATGAAGAAGCTGAGGTTGCCGGGCTGGGTGGTCAGGCGGGATAGCGGCGGCAGCGGCGTGATGGCGGGATTGGCCGGGCGCGGGCCGACGAACGTTTCGGTCACCGCGCGCAGGCCCAGGCGCAGCGTCAGGCGGTTGTTGGCGATATCATAGCCGCCGTATTGCAGTTCCTGTGGTGTCACCCGCATCCACACCGGCGGATGGGCGCGGTTGAGCAGCAGCGAGGTGAAGCCCGCATTCCACGCCTGCTGCGCCTGTTCGCGCAGTTGCAGCTTGCCGAGCTGTCCCGGAAGGGTGCGCTCCAACTGGGCCATGACGCCCTTTAGCTTGGCGTCGGCCGGTTCGGACAGGTCGATCTTCTGGCCCAGAAAGTCGAGCGTGGGCGGCGCGGTCCAGCGATAGGCGAGGTCAACCTTGCCGCGCGGCTGCCAGTCCGGCCCTAGATCCAGGTCGATCCGCGCCTGCACCTGCGCATCGGCGGAGGCGGTTTCCTGCTTCAACACGCCGGCGATATCGCGCGCGTGGATGACTGCGTGGACGGGCATCGACAGGACCAGGTTGTGGCCCGATCCGGACAGGGACAAGCGGCCGCGCGTCACTTGCCCGACGATGTGGCATTTGATCGTCGGGGTCTTCACCTCGACGAACAGCACCTTGACCTTGTCACTGGCGACGCAGACCTGGCCGGGCTTGTCGATCGCCCAGAGGCGGCGGGGCACTTCGCGCTCCAGCGTCGCGGTCAGCTGGGAGAGGTCCGCCGAAAGAGGCACCGCGATTAAAGACGATTGCGGCTTGATGGCGATCGCATCGGTCGCCCGGGGCGGCACGGTATCGGGAGTGGAGGTGCCACAGCCCGAAAGGCAAAGAACGACACTGGAAAGGGCGACTAAGCGACGCATGCCCGCGATGCCTTGTGGAACGATTGCCGATCGAGCGCAAACTCTCGATCTGGGCGGCTGTTCCCGAAACCCGCGCCTTGCCCACTTTGCCCGCCTGGGCCATGTGGCGTTTCAAGGAGGCCGCTTATCCATGATCGACGCGCGTATCGAGACAATGCCGGGATATGGTGGATGCCAGCTGGCGGTTCATCGCCTGGGATCGGGCCGTCCGCTCCTGCTGCTCCATGGCCTTTTTTCCAGCGCGCAGATCAACTGGATAAAGTTCGGCACGGCGCAGAAGCTGGCCGATGCCGGGTTCGAAGTGATCATGCCGGACTTGAGAGCCCATGGCCAAAGCGAAGCGCCGCACGACGCTGCGGCCTACCCCGCCGACGTGCTGGTGCGGGATGCGCTGGCGGTGGTGGAGCAGCTGGGCCTGACCGACTTTGACATGGGCGGCTTCTCGCTGGGATCGCGCACGGCGGTGCGATCGGTTTTGGCGGGTCTGGGGCCGCGCAAGCTGATCCTGGGCGGCATGGGGATCGAAGGGCTGGGCAATTGGGCGCGGCGCAGCGCCTTCTTCATCGATGCGATCGACCGCTATGACGAGATCAAGCACGGCGATCCGGCCTTCATCTCCAAATCTTTTATGAAGAGCCAGAAGGTGGACCGGGTGGCGGCGCGCCTGCTGTTGGCGTCGGTCGACGATACGTCCGCCGAAGACCTTGCCGCCGTGACGATGCCGACGCTGGTGGTCTGTGGTGCGGACGATGACGATAACGGCTCCGCCCCTGCGCTGGCCCAGGCTCTGCCCGATGCGCGCTATGTCGAGATACCGGGCACGCACATGTCATCCGTGACGCAGGCGGCGCTGGGTGAGGCGATGGTGGCTTTCCTCAACGCCTAATCGGGCATCGCCACGCATGGATGGCTGCCCGAAAAGACACGGCGTGCCCCCCGAACCCGCCGCTTGACCGCGTGTCAGCGCAGCGCCAGCATGGCGCGTCTGATAATGAGAATAACGGGGCACCCATGAAATCACACGCAATATCGTTGCTGGCGCTGGCCGGGGCGATGGCCGCTGCCGTCCCTGCCAACGCGCAGGATGCGCCGGCGCCGGCCGCACCCGCTTCGTCCGCGCCGCAGACCGCCGCCCAGTTCGTCGAACAGGCCGAGGCGATCTACAACCAGAAGACGATCGAGCAGGCGCAGGCCGACTGGGTTTATAACACCTACATCACCGTTGACAGCGAAGCCGTGACGGCACGCGCCACGGCCGATAAGGACAAGTTCAACGTCGACACCGCGCTGAAGGCCGCGACTTTCGCGCAGCAGCCGGGCCTGTCGTACGACGTCAACCGCAAGCTCAGCCGGATGCGCACCCTGATCGTGCAGCCCGCCCCCAGTCGCCCCGGCGCGGCCGAGGAACTGGCGACGCTGACCGCGCGGCTGCAGGGCATCTACGGCAAGGGCAAGGGCACGCTGAAGGGCCAGCCGATCAACGGCTCCGACATCGAGGCCGCCATGGGCGAAAACCGCAACCCGGCGGAACTGGCCGAGATGTGGACCAGCTGGCACGACAACGTGGGCAAGCCGATGAAGGCGGACTACGTGAAGATGGTGGAGCTGGAGAACGCCGGCGCCAAGGAACTGGGCTACGCCGATACCGGCGCGCTGTGGCGTTCAAACTATGACATGACGCCCGAGCAGTTCGCCGCGCTGACCGAAAAGCTGTGGGCCGAAGTCAAGCCGCTGTACGACCAGCTGCACTGCTACACCCGCACCAAGCTGAACGAGAAGTACGGCGATGGCGTGCAAAAGGCGAGCGGCCCGATCCGTGCCGACCTGCTGGGCAACATGTGGGCGCAGGAATGGGGCAACATCTACGATATCGTCGCCCCGGCCGGCGCGGGCGATCTGGGCTATGATGTGGGCGATCTGCTGAAGGCCAAGGGGTACGACCCGGTCAAGATGGTCAAGGCGGGTGAGGGTTTCTACTCCTCGCTGGGCTTTGCCGCCTTGCCGCAGACCTTCTGGGAACGCTCTCAGATCACCAAGCCCGCCGATCGCGAAGTCGTCTGCCATGCCTCCGCCTGGGACATCGACAACAAGGACGACCTGCGCATCAAGATGTGCACCAAGGTCAACGGCGATGATTTCATCACCATTCATCACGAGCTGGGCCACAATTACTACCAGCGCGCCTACAACAAGCAGCCGTCCTACTACCTGGACGGCGCGAACGACGGCTTCCACGAGGCGATCGGTGACACCATGGCGCTGTCGATCACGCCGCAGTATCTCGTCGACATCGGCCTGCTGGACAAGAGCCGCGTTCCCGGCGCAGACAAGGACACCGGCCTGCTGCTGCGCCAGGCGATGGACAAGGTGGCGT
>NZ_CAXYKL010000157.1:0-13071 GCF_964277725.1 uncultured Novosphingobium sp.
GGGGCAGCAGTTCGAAGCCCGGCTTGGGGATCGGCGCGGTATCCTCGTCATGCAGCTCGATCGACGCGGCGCGGCCAAAGTGCAGACGCGACGGTTCCGGAGTGGCTGACAGCTCGACTTCCGCCAAGGGCTTGGCGGAGCGCTTGCGCAGCGGCTGCCACTCTTCCTCTTCCAACGTGGCGTCGAAGCTGGCGATCTCAAGATCGGCCACTTTCAGGATCGGCGAAGTGCCAGGCACCGGCGCGTCTTCCGTTGGTGCGATCGGCTCAGCCGGAGCGGGTAGGAGCTGGCGGCGGCGCACAGTGGGCAGGGGGAGTTCCTCCTCATCCGCCAGTGCATCGGTGTCGGCTTCAGGCTCCGACTTGCCGAACTTGGTGACAGGCGATTCGGCTTCGGGCGTAGCGCCGGCTTGGCGACGGCGCGTGGCGGCAGGCTTGGGGGCAGACCGCGTCAGCACACGGGCAACGACGCCGCCGACCATGCAACCGATGCCCGTCATCAACAGAGCCAGCAGGACGCGCATGGTATTGCCCAGCGGCGGTGCGGCCATGGGGATCACGCGATCGATTCCGGCGACGAGCACGATATGTTCGATCAGCGAAGAGCGAATCGCGATGCTGGACAGGCCGAACAGCGCGCCGAACCAGAGAAGCACGGTGACCGGGAATAGCGGATGGCTGGTCAACGGCGGCGTTGCGGCCGGTTTCCTGCGCTTTGTCTCGGTCACGGTCTTACCCCATTCCTGTTTCTGCGCGACCCCGCTTCTTGCCCGAATCGTCTATCAGGCGGCTGCTCCCAGGCGGGTTCTGGCATTCAGGCCTAGGAGCGTTTGGTAAACAACTTCATAACGCTCCGCATTGCGCGCCCAGTCGTGGCTGATCTCGACATGGCGATGCCCTGCGGCCCGGAACGCGGGCCAGCGCTGGCGATGGGTCAGCAGCGAGGCGAGCGCCCCGGCGCAGGCCTGCGGATCGTCCGGCACGAACAGGCGTCCGGTCACTCCATCTTCGACCAGTTCGCGGTGACCACCGACGTTCGAGGCGCAGACGATCTTGCCCTGCGCCATGGATTCTAGGGGCTTGAGCGGCGTTACCAGATCGGTCAGGCGGCTGTGCTTGCGCGGATAGGCCAGGATATCGGTGAGCGCGTAGTAGCGGTCCACCTGATCATGCGGCACACGGCCGACGAAGCGGATCGCCTGCGCCGCCGGGGACGCGGCGGCCTGGGCGCGCAAGGCCTCTTCGCAAGGGCCGCCGCCGACCAGCAACAGGCGTGCCTCGGGATGAGAGCGGACGAGGGTCGCCATCGCTTCGATCAGGACGTCAAGGCCCTCGTAGTCATAGAAGCTGCCGATGAAGCCGACCACCGGGCGCAGCGCGCCGGTTTCGTCCACGAGGTCCAATTCGCGGGCGAGCGCCATGTCGGGCGCGGGCGGCTCGCCGAACAGCGACAGGTCGACGCCGTTGGGCACCACCGAGATCCGCTTGGGCGCAACGCCACGGGCGATCAGGTCGCCGCGCAGGCCCTCGCAAATGGTGACGATGGCATCGGCATGGCGGACGACGGAGTTCTCCAGCCCCCGCGTCAGGCGATAGCGCAACGAGCCTTCGCGCGTGGCCAGGTTGCCCACGGCGGCGTCCTCCCAAAACGCGCGGATTTCATAGACCAGCGGAATGTCCTGCCGCCGCGCCACGCGCAGCGCCGCCTGCCCGCAAAGCGCGGGGGAGTGGGCGTGGATGATGTCGGGCCGCCAATCCTCCACGATCCGCTCGATCGCGTCGGCGAACAGGCCCACCTCGCGCCACTCGCGCAGGCCGGCAGGGCCGTTGGCCTGCCCGGGCGTGCGGTGAAACAGCAGGCCGTCCGCTTCCTCCGCCACGGCGCTGGGCTGGGTGTGACGCAGACCGGTGATGCCGCGCACCTCGATCCCCAGACGCTGCTGCGCCTTCAGGATGGCGCGCGTGCGGAAGGTATAGCCGCTGTGCATCGGCAGCGAATGGTCGAGGACGTGGAGTACTCTTATCATGCGCCAACCTTTGCCACAGGAACGCTTAACGCGCCGTCAACCCCGTCCGGCTATCGCAGCGGACATGGTCGATATGTTCGCCTTGTCCGTAGCACATGGGCTGCTGGTGCTGGCCGGCATACGGCTGTTCCTGCGCGATGATCTCGACCGTGAGGGTGAGGCGAAAAAGCCCTTCGGAGGGTTTCGCAAGGCCAGGCCAGTCGACGATACGGACCCGCGCCCGTGATCGATCTTTGCCTCACCGCCTTTCTGTGTCTCTATCTGGCATTGGGATTGAAGCGCCCGTTCCTGTGGGTGCTGGCATATCTCTATGTCGATATCCTCGCGCCGCAGGTGATCTCATGGGGCATTCTGTCCCACCTGCCGACATCGCTGATCTTCTTCACCGCCTCGTTCGCCGGCTGGTTGCTGCTGGATGACAAGAGCGATTCGCGTTTTACCTTCCGCCAGTTCCTGATCGTCCTGCTGCTGCTGTATTGCGCCTATTCGACGATCACCGCCGACTTTCCGGTGGAAGCGGCGGCTAAATGGTCTTGGGTGTGGAAGGCGCTGGTCTTCGCGATCTTCCTGCCGCTGACCCTGCGCACCCGCCTTAGAATCGAGGCGGTGATCCTGGTGATGGTGCTGGCGGCCAGCGCGATCATCATCGACGGTGCGATCAAGACGCTGGGCGGCGGCGGCGGCTATGGCGCGCTGCGCTTCTTCGTGGATAACAACACCGGGCTATACGAAGGCTCCATCATCAGCTGCGTCGCCATCGCGATCATCCCGCTGATCCTTTGGCTGGCCCGGCATGGCACGATCTTCCCGTCCGACTGGCGGGTCTGGACCTTCGCGGTCGCGCTGATCTTTTCCTGCGCCCTGATCCCGATCGGCACCCAGGCGCGTACCGGGCTGGTCTGCCTGGGCATTCTGGCGGTGCTCTATTTGCGCACGGCCAAGCACCGGTTCCTGATCATGGCATTGATGGCAGGGTCTGTCGCGCTGGCGGTGCCCTTCCTGCCGGCTTCGTACACCGCCCGGATGGGCACGATCGAAAACAACCAGTCAGACAAGTCCGCCAGCACGCGCCTGGCGGTGTGGAAGTGGACGCTGGGCTATGTCGGCGATCATCCCTTCGGTGGCGGCTTCGAAGCGTATCTCGGCAACTCGCTGCGCTTCGAGACGGTGCAGGCGCAGACCAGCGGCAATACCACGATACTCGTCACCCAGACGCAGGAGGATGGCAGCCGCGCGTTCCACTCCAGCTATTTCGAGATGCTGGGCGAGCAGGGCATCCCGGGGCTGCTGATCTGGCTGACGCTGCAGATCTCCGGCCTGATACAGATGGAGATTCTGCGCCGTCGCTGGAAGAAACGCACCGGACCGGATGAACAATGGCAAGCTCCGCTGGCGGTTTCACTCCAGCTGGCGCAAGTGATCTACCTGTTCGGATCTTTGTTCGTGGGCATCGCCTTCCAGCCTTTCATCCTGATGCTGATCGGCGTGCAATGCGGGTTGTGGAGCTATCTGGGGCGAGTGGAGCCCAAGCTGGCGGGCCGCATCATGCAGCGTCCGCCGATGCGCCCCGGCGTGTCTGCTGTCACCGCCTGAGCGGGGCGGCGTTCAGTTTTTCAAAAAAATCAACAAACCACGCCGTTACCCCGGTTGGCCGTTTACACGCAATTAACCTTTAATCTTCATACGTCCTATGGTTAATTCACGGCAGCACTCACGCACTTAGCTGGTGGGTCGCACCGTCCGGGGCAACCAAAGGATAATCGAATGCGTGTGCTGTTGATCGAGGACGAGCCGACAACCGCCCGAGCTATCGAGCTCATGCTGTCGGCCGAGGGCTTCAATGTATATTCCACGGACCTGGGCGAAGAGGGCCTCGATCTGGGTAAGCTGTATGATTACGACATCATCCTGCTCGACCTGAATCTGCCTGACATGCATGGTTACGATGTGCTGAAGAAACTGCGTGTCGCCAAGGTGCAGACCCCGGTTCTGATCCTGTCGGGCATTTCCGAGATGGACAGCAAGGTGCGTTCGTTCGGTTTCGGAGCGGACGATTATGTCACCAAGCCGTTCCACCGCGAAGAACTGATCGCCCGCATCCACGCCGTGGTGCGCCGTTCGAAGGGCCACTCGCAGTCGGTGATCAAGACCGGCAAGCTGATCGTCAACCTCGATGCCAAGACCGTCGAAGTGGATAGCGCCCGTGTCCACCTGACCGGCAAGGAATACGCCATGCTGGAGCTGCTTTCGCTCCGCAAGGGCACCACGCTGACCAAGGAAATGTTCCTGAACCACCTTTACGGCGGCATGGACGAGCCTGAGCTGAAGATCATCGACGTTTTCATCTGCAAGCTGCGCAAGAAGCTCGCCCACGCTTGCGGTGGCGCGAATTACATCGAAACCGTCTGGGGTCGCGGCTACGTGCTGCGCGATCCGGACGAGCAGGACGTGGCAGCCTGACCCTATCCGTTTCGTTGCGGGGGCAACACGAGGCGGCTCGTCCCACCTGGGGGGCGGGCCGCTTTTGTTTTGGCGTGGGCGGTGGTTCGGCGAAGAAGTAAGAATTGGCGCGCAGAGGCGCGGAGGCGCAGAGAGGCGGCGCTTGCGGCGAAGCCGCCTTCTCCTTCGACGGTGCGTTTAGCGAAGGCCTGAGTAGCGATGGGCCTGACGGCCGAGCAGAACCTCTCTGCGCCTCCGCGCCTCTGCGCGCGAAAATCCTTTTCTCTTTCTTCCTTCCTCCGCGCCTTCGCCTGAACCAAATCCTTGCTTTCCGCCCAGTACATCGCTAGGCGCGCGCACTTCAATCGGCACGATCGAACCTCCGTGATGGAGATTCGCGCGCCGGCCTGGCGAAAAGGGCTGCCAGGGCCGGTCGTACGTGTCCCCGACGAAGGAGACGAAAATGCCCAAACTGAAGACCAAGAGCGGCGTGAAGAAGCGCTTCCGCCTCACCGCCACCGGCAAGGTGAAGCACGGCGTCGTCGGCAAGCGCCACCGCCTTATCAGCCACAACGCCAAGTACATCCGCCAGAATCGCGGCACCGACGTCATCTCTGACGCCGATGCGAAGACGATCAAGAAGTGGGCGCCCTACGGGCTGGGCTGATTAGGAGCGCATAGAACATGAGCCGTATCAAACGGGGTGTCACCACCCGCGCCAAGCACAAGCGGATTCTCGATCAGGCCAAGGGCTATCGGGGCCGCCGCAAGAACACCATCCGCATCGCGCGCCAGGCCGTCGAAAAGGCCGGCCAGTACGCGTATCGCGACCGCAAGGTTAAGAAGCGGACCTTCCGCGCCCTGTGGATCCAGCGCATCAACGCTGCCGTCCGCAACGAAGGCCTGACCTACTCGCAGTTCATCCACGGCGTGAAGCTCGCCGGCATCGAACTCGACCGCAAGACCATGGCGGATCTCGCCATGAACGAAGGCGGCGTGTTCAGCGCGGTGATCGCCCAGGCCAAGGCCGCGCTCCCCGCGTAAGCGCGCTGGTTCAGCGAAACAGACAAGGGCGCGGGTGGTGTGAACTGCCCGCGCCTTTTCTGTTTGTCCTCCCCATTTGCGATTCGGCCGCAGCCGTCTAAGAGCGCGGCTCGCGACAAAACGAAGGCAGATGACAGTGGATCACGCAGCAAACGGCCAGGAAGCGCTCTCGCGCATCTCCGCCGCGACCGACCTCGATACGCTAGAGGGCTTGCGTGTGTCCCTTCTTGGCAAGCAGGGCAGCATTTCCGCCTTGCTCAAGACCTTGGGCGCGATGAGCCCGGATGAACGCAAGGTGGAAGGGCCCAAGATCCACGCCCTGCGCGAAAGCGTGACCGAGGCTTTGGCCGGACGCAAGGCCGCGCTGGAGAATGCGGCGCTGGAAGAGCAGCTTGCCGCCCAGACGATCGACCTCACGCTCCCGGCCCCGGAAAGCCCGCGCGGTTCGATCCATCCGATCTCGCAAGTGATGGACGAGCTGGCGGAAATCTTCGCCGACATGGGCTTCGCCGTCGCCACCGGGCCCGAGATCGAGGACGACTGGCACAATTTCACCGCGCTCAACATGCCCGAGAGCCATCCCGCGCGGGCGATGCATGACACGTTCTACTTCCCGGATCGCGATGCCGAGAACCGCGAGATGCTGCTGCGCACGCACACATCGCCGGTGCAGATCCGCGCCATGATCGACGTTGTTCGAGAAAGTCCGGGGGGCGCGCCGCTGCGCGTGATCGCGCCGGGGCGGGTCTATCGTTCTGACAGCGACGCAACGCACACGCCAATGTTCCACCAGATCGAAGGCCTCGTCATCGACAAGGGCATTCACCTTGGCCATCTGAAGTGGACGCTGGAAACCTTTCTCAAGGCCTTTTTCGAACGCGAGGACATTGTCCTGCGCCTGCGCCCCAGCTACTTTCCCTTCACCGAACCTTCGGTCGAAGTCGACGTGGGCTACACGATCGTAAACGGAAAGCGCGTGGTCGGCGGGTCCGAAGGTTGGATGGAGGTGCTGGGCTCCGGCATGGTCAACCGCAAGGTGATCGCAGCGGGCGGGCTCGACCCCGACGAGTGGCAGGGCTTTGCTTTCGGCACCGGTGTCGACCGGCTGGCCATGCTGAAATACGGCATGGACGATCTGCGCGCCTTCTTCGACGGCGATGTCCGCTGGCTTTCGCATTATGGCTTCTCCGCGCTCGACGTACCGACCTTGTCGGGCGGCGTCGGCACGGCTGCTTGAGGTTCCCATGAAGTTCTCGCTCTCCTGGCTGCGCCGCTATCTCGACACCGACGCCTCGGTGGACGCCATCTGCGATGCACTGAATGCCATCGGCCTCGAAGTGGAAGGCGTGGAAGACCCCGCCGCCAAGCTATCGGGCTTTCGCGTGGCCAAAGTGCTGACCGCCGCTCGCCATCCGGATGCGGACAAATTGCAGGTTCTGACGGTCGATACCGGACAGGGGGAGCCGCTGCAGGTCGTCTGCGGTGCGCCCAACGCGCGCGCGGGTCTCGTCGGCGTGCTGGGCCTGCCGGGCGCGGTGGTGCCGGCCAATGGCATGCAGCTGAAGAAGTCCGCGATCCGTGGCGTCGAATCGAACGGCATGATGTGCTCCACGCGAGAGCTGGAGCTGGGCGAGGATCACGACGGCATCATCGAACTACCCGCCGACGCGCCGATCGGCACGCCGTTCGCGGACTATCGTGGTGTCGACCCCGTGATCGAAGTTGCGATCACGCCCAATCGGCCCGATTGCATGGGCGTCTATGGCATCGCCCGCGATCTGGCCGCCAAGAAACTGGGTGAGCTGAAGCCGGTCGCCGAAGCGCACTTCGAAACGCCTTTCGCCTGCCCGGTGGAAATCCGCACCGACGATCCGCAAGGCTGCCCCGCATTCTACGGCCGCGTCATCAGGGGCGTGCGCAACGGCCCCTCGCCGCAGTGGCTGCAGGATCTGCTGCAATCCGCCGGTCAGCGCCCGATCTCGGCGCTGGTGGACGCCACCAATTACATCATGCTCAGCTACGGCCGCCCTGCGCATGCCTATGATCTGGCGAAGCTGACCGGCGCGGTCGTCGCCCGCCGTGCGGTGGATGGTGAGCAGGTGACGGCGTTGAACGGCAAGACGTACGCCCTCGATTCCGCGATGACCGTGATCGCCGATCAGGCGGGTGTGCACGACATCGCCGGGATCATGGGTGGCGAGCATTCCGGCTGCGAGGATACGACTACCGACGTCCTGCTGGAGATCGCCTATTTCGATCCGGCGCGGATCGCCCGCACCGGGCGCAAGCTGAACCTGACATCCGACGCGCGCGGCCGCTTCGAACGCGGCATCGACCCCGGTTTCCTGGACAAGGGGCTGGAACTGCTGACCGCGCTGATCCTGGAGCTGTGCGGCGGCGAGCCATCGGAAGTGGTGCGCGCCGGCGCTGCGCCCACCATGCCCAAGACGGTCCACTTCGATCCGGCGCTGACCGAGAAACTGGGCGGCGTCACCGTTTCGCCACAGCGGCAGCAGGCGATCCTGGAAAGCTTGGGCTTCGGCGTCGTTGCCGAAGAGGCCGGGTTCGACAAGGCGTGGATCGTCACCGTGCCCGGCTGGCGTCCCGATATCGACGGCGCGCCCGATCTGGTCGAGGAAGTGGTGCGCATCCACGGTCTGGACGAGGTGAAGAGCGTGCCGCTGCCGCGCGAAGATGGCGTGGCGCGGCCCACCGCCACTCCCGCGCAGAAATTGGAACGCCGCGTCCGCCGTGCCGCCGCCGCGCGCGGCCTGCAAGAGGCTGTCACCTGGTCGTTCCTGCCCACGCCCGAGGCCGCGCACTTTGCCGATGGCCCCGTGTGGACGCTGGCCAACCCGATCAGCGAGGACATGAAGGCCATGCGCCCCTCGCTCTTGCCGGGCCTGCTTTCCGCCGCCCGCCGCAACCTCGATCGCGGGGCGGGCAGCCTGCGTCTGTTCGAGCTGGGCCGTCGCTATCTGCGCGGCGATGCTGGGGCGAGCGACGAGAGGCTGACGCTGGGTCTAGTTCTGGCTGGCGAAAAAGCGCCGCGTGGCTGGTCCAGTGGCAAAGCCGTTCCTTTCGATGCCTTCGATGCTAAGGCCGAAGCCATGGCCCTGTTGGCTGACGCTGGCGCCCCGGTCGACAAGCTGCAGGTGATGGGCGATGCCGGGCCGCAGTTCCACCCCGGCCAGTCGGGCACGCTACGGCTTGGGCCCAAGACGGTGCTGGCGCGCTTTGGGATGCTTCACCCGGCTACCGCCAAGCTGTTCGACATCGACGGGCCGGTGGCGTTGGCCGAGGTGTTCCTGGATGCGATCCCTGCGCGCAAGGCGGCGAGCGGCTTCGCCCGCGTAGCCTATGCGCCGCCCGCATTGCAGGCGGTGTCGCGTGACTTCGCGTTCCTGGTGCCTGCCACCCTGCCTGCCGGCGATCTGGTGCGCGCGGTGCAGGGGGCGGACAAGGCCAACATCGTGGCCGCGCGCCTGTTCGACGATTTCCGCGGGGCGGGTGTGCCGGAGGGGCAGAAGTCGCTGGCGGTGGAAGTGACGCTGCAACCCGGCGACAAGAGCTATGGCGAGGCTGATCTGAAAGCCATCGCCGACAAGGTGACCGCCGCCGCCGCCAAGCTCGGCGCGACATTGCGGGGATAGGGCCATGGTGCAGCTCGTCACGATCACTTCGGGCGAGCTGACCGCCCGCATCAACCCGCTCGGCGCGGAGCTTTGGT
This sequence comes from uncultured Novosphingobium sp., assembly GCF_964277725.1. Classification (NCBI taxonomy): domain Bacteria; kingdom Pseudomonadati; phylum Pseudomonadota; class Alphaproteobacteria; order Sphingomonadales; family Sphingomonadaceae; genus Novosphingobium; species uncultured Novosphingobium sp. The sequence continues at coordinate 9,240 of NZ_CAXYKL010000157.1, forward strand.
CGCTCACCGATGCGGCGGGGCACGAATACATGACCGACGCCGATCCGGCCTTTTGGACGGGTCACGCGCCGATCCTGTTCCCGATCATCGGCATGCTGCGCGAAGGGCACTATCGCGTGGACGGTGAGACGTATGCACTGTCCAAGCATGGGTTCGCCCGCCAGTCTGTGTTCGATGTGGTGGACAGCGGCACAAAATTTGCCCGCTTCCGCCTGACCGACACGGCGGAAACGCGCGAGGTCTATCCGTTCCGCTTCAACCTGGACATCACGTTTCGGTTGGACGCCTCGACACTGCAGGTCATGGCCGAGGTGACGAACGCAGGCGATGCGGCGATGCCGTTCAGCTTTGGCTATCACCCGGCTTTTGCCTGGCCGCTTCCCGGCGGCGCGGCCAAAGCGGACCATCGCGTGGTGTTCGAACACGCCGAGCCCCGGCCGATCCGCCGCATCGATCCGCCCAGCGGCCTGCTGCTGCCCGAGACGTTCGACACGCCAGTCACAGGCGATACGCTTGTTCCCGATGCGGCTTTGTTCGCGGCCGATGCGCTGATCTGGGATCACATCGCCAGTCGCGCGGTTCGCTATGGCGCGCCGGGTGGGGCTTGGCTGACCGTCCGCTTTCCGGACACGCCGATGCTGGGGATTTGGCAGAAGCCCGGCGCGGCGTATCTGTGCATCGAACCGTGGCAGGGCATCGCCGATCCGGTCGGCTTCGCGGGCGATTTCCGGGACAAACCCGGTGTGGTCTCGCTGGAGCCAAGCGAGGCAAAGCGCTTTCGCATGGACGTGCAGGTCGACCCCGCCCCATGAACAGGCCTCCGCTCGTATCTCGACTTCGCTCGATGCGAACGGGTATGGCGTGTGCCAGCACGTATAATCGCAGGAGCCAGCCATGAAGACCGTCCTTGTCACCGGTGCCACTTCGGGCATTGGCGAGGCCTGCGCGCGCGCCTTTGCCGGGGCAGGCTGGCGGGTGATCGGCACCGGGCGCCGGGTGGAGCGGCTTGAGGCGCTGAAGGGCGCGCTGGGCGATGCCTTCCATCCTTGCGCCTATGACGTTCGCGATGAAGAGGCCCGCGATGCCGCGCTGGCCGCTCTGCCGCAGGAGTTCCGCGCGATCGACTGCTTGGTGAACAACGCCGGACTGGCGCTCGGCACACAGAAGGCGCAGGAGGCCGATCTCAACGCCTGGCGCACGATGATCGACACCAATGTCACCGCGCTGGCTTCGTTGACGCACAAGCTGTTGCCCGGCCTGATCGAGCGCAAGGGCGCGGTGATCATGATCTCATCCGTCGCCGCGACGTATCCCTATTCGGGCGGCAACGTCTATGGCGGCACCAAGGCATTCGTCCGCCAGTTCGCGCTGGGCCTGCGATCCGACCTGGCGGGCACCGGCGTTCGCGTCTGCTCGATCGAGCCGGGCATGGTCGAGACGGAGTTCACGCTGGTGCGGACCGGCAGCCAGGAAGCCTCGGACAAGATGTATGGCGGCGCCCATCCGATGACGGGGGAGGATATCGCGCAAACCGTGCTGTGGGTCGCCAGCCTTCCGCCCCATCTCAACATCAATTCGCTGGAACTGATGCCGGTCAGCCAGTCCTTCGCCGGATTCCACGTGGCGCGGGAAGGCTAAGGCCCATTCTCACGACCGGAGGGGCGCCGAGACAAGCCGCTCCGGTTGCAGCGGCCCGCAAGCGCCCCTAAAGGCGCAAGCCATGAGTTCCCATGCATCGCGGCGCACTTTCGCCATCATTTCCCACCCGGACGCGGGCAAGACCACGCTAACCGAGAAGCTGCTGCTGCAAGGCGGCGCGATCCACTTGGCCGGACAGGTCAAGGCGCGGGGCGCGGCGCGGCGGGCCCGGTCGGACTGGATGAAGATCGAGCAGCAGCGCGGCATCTCCGTGACGAGCTCGGTCATGACGTTCGAGCGGGAGGGCATCACCTTCAACCTGCTCGATACTCCGGGCCACGAAGACTTCTCGGAAGATACCTATCGCACGCTGACCGCGGTCGATTCCGCGATCATGGTGATCGATGCGGCCAAGGGAATCGAGCCGCAGACGCGCAAGCTGTTCGAGGTGTGCCGCCTGCGCTCGGTGCCGATCATCACCTTCATCAACAAGGTGGACCGCGAAGGCCGCGCCTGCTTTGACCTGATGGACGAAGTGGCCGACATGCTGGCGCTGGACGTCTGCCCGATGTCCTGGCCGGTGGGCATGGGCGGCGTGTTCCAGGGCATCTACGACATCGAGAGCGGCCGCGTCAGCCGCCCGGAAGGCCCCAGCAAAGAGTTCCTGGGCAAGATCGATGAGAACGTGACCCTGCCCGATGATGTGTCGGAGGAAATGGAGCTGGCGCATGGCGGCTATCCGGCCTTCGATCTGGACCAGTATCGCGCCGGCAATCTGACGCCGGTCTATTTTGGCTCCGCGCTCAAGAACTTTGGCGTTGCCGAGCTGATCGACGCGATCGCCCGCTATGCCCCGCCGCCGCGTCCGCAGCCCAGCGAACAGGGCACGATCCTTCCCGAAAAGGACGAGGTGACGGGCTTTATCTTCAAGGTGCAGGCCAACATGGACCCGATGCACCGTGACCGGATCGCTTTCATGCGGCTGGTCTCAGGCACGTTCAAGCGCGGCATGAAGTTGACGCCGTCCGGGCTTGGCAAGCCGATCGCGGTCCACTCGCCCATTCTGTTTTTTGCGCAGGATCGTGAGATCGCCGACAGTGCCGAACCGGGCGACATCATCGGTATTCCCAACCACGGCACGCTGCGGGTGGGGGATACCCTGTCGGAACGGAACGACGTGCGCTTCATTGGCTTGCCCAACTTCGCGCCGGAAATTCTGCGCCGTGTCCAGCTGAAGGACCCGACCAAGACCAAGCAGCTGCGCAAGGCGCTGGACGACTTGTCGGAAGAGGGCGTGATCCAGGTGTTCTACCCGGAAATCGGCTCGCAGTGGGTCGTCGGCGTGGTGGGGCAGCTGCAGCTGGAGGTGCTGATCTCGCGCCTGGAAGCGGAATACAAGGTGGAGGCGATGCTGGAGCCTGCGCCGTTCGATACCGCGCGCTGGCTGAAAGGCACGGATGCCGCGCTTAAGAACTTCGCGGATTTCAACAAGATGAACCTCGCGCGCGATCGTGATGGTGATCCGGTGTTCATGGCCCGCTCGGCCTGGGACGTAAGCTATCAGCAGGAGCGCAATCCCGACCTGGCGTTCAGCGCGACCAAGGAGCGATAGGGCTCAGTACCTCAACGCCCTCTCGTTCGTGTCTCGACTTCGCTCGACACGAACGGGATTAGGCTGGAGCATCCAGCGCGGGCGAAGTCTGCCACGGCTGCGGTTCCGCCGGTGCACCCCCCTGCATCTCACCAAGGCATTGGGATCGCGCCGCATCCCGGTCCGACACCAGGCGATTGCTGATGGACAGCGGCAAGGCGCAGCCCCGCTCCGGCTCGACCGGGTGCTTGCGCTCGCAACCGGCGCGGGTGCTGAAAAGGTTGTCGGCGCAATCTTCGAAGGCGGCGATCTGGCGCGCATGTTGTGCGCGGCAGGCGGCGGTCCAGCGGGCCTGGTATGTCGTTGCGGCGGTGGCGACACAGGTCTGGTAGCGCTGCCGGGCCGCTTCTCGTGCCTGCAATTCGGCCCGGCGCGCCTGCTCGATCTGGAGCGACCGATCGACCGCGCGTTCCTGCCGGTCGGCGCTGCTGCTGACGGTTTCGTGGATCGCCTGCGCCGGCAGGAAGATGCCGAAGTAATAGCCCACGCCCGCCCCGGCCAGCAGCGCTCCGGCCGCCAGGCTCAGCTTCAGGACGGTATCGG
>NZ_CAXYKL010000158.1:0-6759 GCF_964277725.1 uncultured Novosphingobium sp.
GGCACCAACGGCACTTCTCCGTTCGGCCATTCCGGCTACAACCCGGAAGGCATCCGCATCGGCGGCCAGAGCAAGAACAGGCGCGCGATCAAGGTCTGGGAGAAGCGCGAATTCGCCAATCTCGACAATACGAAGGAGTTGGGCACCCGTAACATCAAGGTCGCCCTGCGCCGGCTGCGGCGCTTTGCGCGCGAGGGCGCAGCCGAAGAGCTGGACTTGCAAGGGACGATCGACGGCACCGCCAAGCAAGGCTGGCTTGACCTGAAGATGCGGCCCGAACGCCACAACGCGGTGAAAGTGCTGCTTTTCCTGGACGTCGGCGGCTCGATGGATCCGTTTGTCCAGCTTGTGGAAGAATTGTTCAGCGCCGCAACCGGCGAATTCAAGAATATGGAGTTCTTCTACTTCCACAACTGCCTGTACGAAGGCGTCTGGAAGGACAATCGCCGCCGCTGGGCGCAGCGAACCAACACGTGGGATATTCTTCACAAGTACGGCCATGATTACAAAGTCATCTTTGTGGGCGATGCGGCGATGAGCCCTTACGAGATCAGCCATCCCGGCGGGTCGGTAGAGCATATAAATCCGGAGCCGGGCGCCTTGTGGATGCAGCGCGTGATGCAGACTTATCCGGCCACGGTCTGGCTGAACCCCACGGCCGAGAACGAATGGAAATATACGACTTCCACCACCATGATGCGCGAACTGGTGAACGGCGCGATGTATCCGCTGACGCTCGGCGGCCTGGAATCGGCCATGAGGGAACTGACGCGCAAGAAGAGCTGACCCGGCGATCTGCTCCACATTGAGAAGCCTGCCACGGGAAACGGTGGCGACTCGCTCGGCAAGCGCCTAGGGGCTTCGCGCATGGACCGGCAACTGCTCATCATCTGCCTGCTGACGGCTGCGATCAACCTCATCGGTACGCTGGCCTATTCGGCGCGCATCGCCGGGGTGCGCACGCGGCGGATCGCCATGAGCTTCGCGCTGTTCAACATCCTGGTGCTGGTTTCCCGCACATCGAACAGCTTCCTCGGCCCATTCCTTGCAAAGCGGATCGAGAGCCGCCTGGCGTCAGGTGGCGGCGAGGCGCTGCTGGGTGATTTCAGGCTCGTGTTAGCCTCAGCATCGATCGCGGTGTTCCTGGGCATTCTCCTGGTGCCCACCGGGCAGCGCTTGTTCGCGGCGGGGATCAAGCACTTTCAAGTCCATCGCTCCACTGGCCGGCTGGTCATGCGCCTCGCCTCCCCGGCAGGCGTTCGCGCCGTGCGGCAATCGATCAGACTGCCGTCCCCTACGCATTTGCGCGGGTTCACCAAGGACCGGGGCGTGGGTTGGGGCGTGCTGCTGGCGAACTGTTTGGCGCAGGCCCTGATCGTCGTCGGCGTCCTCGCCTCACTCTACGCCGGGTTCCTGAACCCGGAGTACCGGGTTACGGCCTCCCAGCTTTCCGCCGTCGTCAACGGTTTCGCCACGATCCTGTTGTTCGCGCTGATCGACCCGCAATTGTCGGTGATGACCGACGACGTGGTGGAAGGCCGCATCGGTGAAGCGCGCTTTCGTCGCACCATCGTGTGGATATCTATCAGCCGTCTCGTTGGTACTTTGCTGGCACAGGCACTGTTCGTGCCTTCCGCCAATGCGGTGGCTTGGATCGCGAACTACGTCTGATCCGCGCCGATCGGATCAAGCCGTAACGAATCCTCAGTAAAGCAGCAGATCGCGCACTTCTTCGCGCCAGGCGGCTTCATCCCGTGTGGCCAGCCGATCCAGGTCGTCCGGAGCAGCCGCCGCATCGTCCACCCATTCTCGCAAGCCCGGGCCGCCGTTGATCACGTCGATCGCGAGACGGTCGAACTCGTACTCGTAGGGGAAATCCCGCCAGATCGGGTAGTCGGGGTAAAGCCGTCGGATCGCCTTGAAGGCCAGGGCCTGCAATCGCCAGGGCTGGAACGCCAGGTGATCGTAGAACTCACCCTCCGCATGGATCATCAACGCATTGCACAGCGTCTTCTGGTGCTTGTGGAAGGTCGGTTCGAACCAGCATTCCCGCAGGGCGCAGCCGCTCAGCCACGCCGGCGCAATCGCTTGCATCTCGGCGAGGACTGCGCTGGCCGACACATCGGGCGCGCCGAACAGCACTTCGAGCGGGCGGGTCGTGCCGCGCCCTTCGGACAGCGTCGTCCCTTCCAGCATGACGGTGCCGGCATAGGCGCGCGCCATGTTGAGGTTGGCGGCGTTGGGGCTGGGATTGATCCACAGCCGGTCCTGCGGCCAGCCAAAGCCTGGCGCTTCGTTTGGACGCCAGCCGTCCATGCCAATCACGCGGTAATCGACATCCAGGTTGAAGTGCCGGACGAACCAGTTCCCCATCTCACCCAAAGTCAGCCCGTGGCGCATCGGCATCGGCCCGGCGCCGACGAAGCTCTCGAGACCGGAGAGCAAGGTCGTACCCTCGATAGGGCGACCGGCGGGATTGGGGCGATCCAGCACCCACACCGCCTTCCCGGTGCCGGACGCGGCCTCCAGCAGATAGAGCAGCGTCGTGACGAAGGTGTAGATCCGGCACCCCAGGTCCTGCAGGTCGAACAGGAACACGTCTGCGCTGTCCATCATGCGCGCCGAGGGCCTGCGCACTTCGCCATAGAGGCTGAACACCGGAATGCCGTAGATCGGATCGAGGGCATCGGCCGTCTCGACCATGTTGTCCTGCTTGTCCCCCCTGAGCCCGTGCTGAGGGCCAAAGGCGGACGTCACGTTCACACCCGCCGCTATCAGCGCGTCCAGCGAATGCTGCAACGACTGGGTGACGGAGGCGGGGTGCGCAACCAGGGCGACACGGCGGCCTTCCAGCGGTGCCCGCAAGGCCGCATCGGCGAGCAGGCGATCGATCCCGAACTTCATGTCTGGTTCGCTGCCGCAAGCGCGCCGGTGAAGCAAGCCGCATCGTGGAAATCGGGCTTGCCCTCACCATGATCGAATGCCCAGAACGACTTCACGCCGCCCTCCTCCTCGATCACGGCGGTCATGCCATATCGCCAAGGCGCGGGCGGCAGCGCGGCGGCGGGAACGGCGGCGTCGAAGATCGCCAGCGCCTCTCCTTTTCGCATCGTACATGTGGGCTCACGCGGAAACGCTCGTTCGGTCATCCCCTCGCGATAGGCCGAGAAATCGTAGGCGTTCCATCGCTCTGAGGGGGACAGGTTCAGCTCGGTATAGCCGCCCCCTTCCGACGGTTGCACAAACAGTTCGAAGCAGGTCGTCTGCCAAAGACCATCCGCTCGCCCTTTCCCGGCGAATGATGGCACGATCAGCTTCTGCGCCCCCTCGATACGCCAGCGAAGCCGCAGCCAATCTCCATCCCAAGTCAGCCTTGCGGTGATCTCCCGCACGGTCACAGCGGGAAAATCGCGATGGGGTATCAAGCTGTGCGGCTGCACGGTGGCGTCTCCATTTTCCAAAACCAGCCTTTCAGGCCCGGCATGGTGGTTCCACCCCGGCCAAAAATGCTTTACGCGCGCCTCCGCTATGGAAGGCACCGGCATGACGTACAACTCAACCCTGCTCCGCCTGCTCGAAGAGCGTGGCTACATTCACCAGCTGACCGACGCCCAGGGCCTCGACGCGCTGGCGGACAAGCAGGTGGTCCCCGGCTATATCGGCTTCGATCCCACCGCGCCATCGCTGCACGTGGGGCATCTGGTTTCGATCATGATGCTGCGCCAGTTGCAGCGCGCCGGGCATAAGCCGATCGTGGTCATGGGCGGTGGCACCGGCAAAATCGGCGATCCCAGCTTCAAGGACGAAGCGCGCAAGCTGCTGACCGAAGACCTGATCAAGCAGAACGTCGCCTCGATCCGCCGCGTGTTCGAGCGTTTCCTGACGTTCGGGGACGGCCCCAGCGATGCGATCATGGTCGACAATGCGGACTGGCTGGACAAGCTGGAGTACATCCCGTTCTTGCGAGATATCGGCCAGCATTTCTCGATCAACCGGATGCTCAGCTTCGATTCGGTAAAGCTGCGTCTGGATCGGGAGCAGTCGCTCAGCTTCCTGGAATTCAACTACATGATCCTCCAGGCCTATGATTTCCTGGAGCTTTCCCGCCGCGTCGGCTGCCGCCTGCAGATGGGCGGATCGGACCAGTGGGGCAACATCGTCAACGGCGTGGAGCTTTCTCGCCGCGTGGACGGCACGCAGGTGTTCGGACTGACGACGCCGCTCCTCACCAACGCCGACGGCACCAAGATGGGCAAGACGGTGGGCGGCGCGGTCTGGCTCAACGAAGACCAGCTATCCAACTTCAATTACTGGCAATTCTGGCGCAACACCGATGACCGCGATGTCGGCAAGCGCCTGCGTCTGTTCACCGACTTGCCGATGGACGAGATCGTCCGGCTGGAGGCGCTGGAAGGCAACGCGATCAACGAAGCGAAGATCGCCCTCGCCAACGCGGCGACGACGCTCTGTAGGGGCGAGGATGCCGCGCGGGCGGCCGAGGATACCGCCAAGGCCACATTCGCGGGCGGCGGCATCGGCGCGGATTTGCCCACGATCGACCTTCCCGCCGAAGGCATCCGCATCGTCGCCGCCTGCACTGATCTGGGCTTCACTGCCTCAAACGGAGAGGCGAAGCGTAAGATCGCCGAAGGTGCGGTGAAGCTTGACGACGAGGTTGTGACCGATCCCAACCTCCTGATCGTTATCGCGCCGGGGGCGACGCGCAAGCTCAGTCTCGGCCGCAAGAAGCATGGAGTGCTGCGTGCGTAACGGCCTAGGGACTTCTGCTTAAAGCTTTACATGAACAGGATTTAACGCCGCCGCTTCACGGTTTGTTTGCCACTCTCGTGCATGACGTTTTCTGGATCGCAACGTCGAGGATGAGACGAAATGAGTGCTGGCGCGCAACTGACAGTGACCGACAAGCGCCGCGCCGCGCGCCATCCGGCTGATTTCAAGGTCATGGCCGAGCATCGGCGCCTGGGCGATGTCCATATGCACATCGTCAACATCTCGGCGCAGGGTTTCATGGCCCAGGATCTGACCGACATGGAGCGGGGGGAGCGCGTCGTGATGCGCCTGCCGGTGGTAGGGCGCATAGAAGCGCATCTGATCTGGTCACATGAAGGGCGCGCCGGCTTCCAGTTCGAACGGATCATCCGCATCGATGACTTCACCAAACTGGTCGACGCGTTGCAGCCCAACCCCCGGCTACGCCCCAAGCGCTGAGAAAGCAGCTGGTCGCTCGCTAAGTAGAAGCGGCGATTCAAAGTGATCCTGACCGGTACAGATTGGCGAATCGCATCCGGGGTGCCATGGGCCCGACGGTGAGCGATCCCACCACCCCACTCGCCATTCCCGATTTCCGCAGGTTCTGGCTGGCGCGCTTCGCCTCCGTCATCGCCACCAACGGGGTGGTCGTGATCATCGGCTACCAGCTCTACGATGTGGCGCGTGCGGAGTACGCCATGTCGATTTCCGACGCGGCGTTCCAGCTTGGTCTGCTGGGCCTGGCGCAGTTTATCCCGATCCTGCTTCTGACGCCGATCGCGGGAGTCGTCGCGGATCGCTTCGATCGTCGTTATGTCGCCGGCTTTTCGATGTGCATCGATTTGTGCATCGCGCTGGGGCTGGGAACGGTGACGGCTCTGGACATTCGCAGCCTGCCCGTGCTCTTCGGTTTCGCCGCCCTTCACGGTGCGGTCCGCGTGTTCCAGGGTCCGGCCCTGAGCGCCATCGCACCCAACATCGTCCCCGCCGCGCTCATTCCCAAGGCCATCGCCCTTAACTCCATTGCGTGGCAAGCCGGCGCGGTGATCGGCCCGGCAAGCTTCGGGTTCCTGTTCGGCTCCGCCCATGCCCTGCCCTACTGGACATCGACGGTGCTGTTGCTGATCGCCGCCACCAGCCTTCTTTCGATCCGAAGCCTGCCGCCACCGCCGCCAGAAGCTCGGCAGGCGCATCCGTTTCAGCAGATCAAGGGAGGTTTTCAGTTCGTCTGGAACGACCGGTTTCTGCTCGGCTGCATCACGCTGGATCTGTTCGCGGTGATCTTTGGCGGGGCGACAGCGCTCTTTCCCGTCTTCGCGCGTGACGTGCTGCATGTCGGGCCGGAAGGCCTGGGCCAGATGCGCGCCGCTCCCGCCGTCGGAGCCGCGATCGTCGCCCTCACCCTCTCGTTCCGACCGCTGGAGCACAACGTCGGGGTCAAGATGCTGCTGGCCGTCGTCGTCTATGGCGCGGCGACGATCGCCTTCGCCTTTTCGCGGCACTTTCCCACCTCGCTCGGCTTCCTGGTGATTCTGGGCGCGGCGGACATGGTTTCGGTCTTCATCCGAACCTCGCTGATCCAGCTCAATACGCCGGACGACATGCGAGGGCGCGTTTCCGCTACCTCGGGTCTGGCGATTTCAGCTTCCAACGAACTGGGCGAGATGCAGTCCGGCGTCGCCGCCGCGCTGCTGGGAGCGACGGGAGCGGTTGTCTTCGGCGGCGGGGCTGCCATATTCGTCACCGTGTTATGGTCGAAGCTCTTTCCGGAAATCCGCCGCGCCCGAACGTTCGCGCCTCAATACAGACATAGGGATACTGCTCCATGAAGGCCGACAGCATTCTCGATACCATCGGCAACACGCCGCATATCCGCCTCTCGCGCTTGTTCCCGGACCATGAGGTCTGGGTAAAGAACGAGCGCGCGAATCCCGGCGGCTCCATCAAGGACCGCATCGGCCTCGCCATGATCGTCGCGGCGGAAAAGGA